>DATECT010000241.1:0-5297 GCA_035286765.1 Gammaproteobacteria bacterium | reverse complement strand
CGGGACAGGGTGGGGGTAGGGTAAACACGGTATTTACTCAGGAGACACAATTTAGGAGATGTTGTCATAAATTGTGTCTCCTGAGTAATATCTAACTATGCTGGATTACTGATTTACAATATCACCTTTCATGGGGGAGAGGATATTCAGCAGGTCGGTCTTTTCCTGGCTAGGTACTTGGAATTTGTCCAAGGCCCTTACCAAATCCTCCACCAAGGCAGAGAACTCAGCCTCCTGTATATGCATACCCCGGTGCGTGGTCTTCATATCGCGCCCGCTATAAACACAGGGGCCGCCGCTACCCGCACAAATTTGCTCTACTAGCATGGCCTTCAAATGTGGGATGTCGGTTTCAGCAAAGCGCGCATTGATGCGTGGGTCGGCGGCCACATTCGCCACGAACTCTGCCACGACCGCAGTGATGGCCTGCTGGCCACCCAAGCGCTGATACAGACTGGCGGCCTGCCCCGCATGAGCACCGGCAACAAGCCCTAACGCCATGGTAAGTATCGCTACCAACGGCTTGCATGTTTTCAATCTAATTACCATGATATCCTCCTTAGCTATATAGATAGGGATCAAGCTAAACCAGCAGCCACAGCGGCTACGCGCACGATAGCCCGTAACCATGAGGGTAAAAAGTAAGCACAATTCGGTGAGGTAGGCACTTAACGGTGTAAGTTTATGATCGCAAATCCGAAAAAAATTATGCGCAGCCAGCCAACCTCCCTGCCGGTGAGCAGGATGGTGGAGGACATTGTCGGCTGTAAGTGGGCGCTGACCATTCTGCAATTGGTGCGGCGGGGCATAGCGCGGCCCGGCGCAATGGAACGCAGCGTGGCGGGACTCACCACCAAGGTACTCAACGAGCGGCTTAAAAAGCTCGTCAATTACGGCATTATTGAACGCTTGGAATACCCGGAAATTCCGCCGCGCGTGGAATACAGCATGACGGCATTTGGCATGCGCTTTGTAAGTATTCTTGATGCCATCGAGGCGCTGGAGCAGCAGGTGAACCAACCCGATTAGTAGAGCGGCTGACCAAGGGGGACGCAATGAAGATATTGGTAGGCATCGGCCTGCTATTGGCCTTAGCTGGAACGTCCGTCTTTGCGGGCAATATTATGGTAATGGGCCTGTTCAAGCAAAAGGCCGTGCTGATGATCGACGGCAAGCAGCGCACCCTGGCGGTGGGGCAAACCAGTCCCGAGGGCATTACCTTGATATCAGCGACTAGCAATGCCGCCGTGCTGGAGATCGCCGGCAAACGCGGCAGCTACCCGCTCGGCAATCAAGTGGGCGGAAAATTCGACGGCCCCAAACAAACCGCTGTCCAGCTCTACCCCGACCAGCAGGGTATGTACACGGCGGTGGGCAGCATCAACGGCTTGCCGATCAATTTCATGGTGGATACCGGCGCCACATTTATCTCCATGAACGGCAACGAGGCGCGCCGCTTGGGCATCGATTACCGGCTGACCGGCCAACCGGCAAGGACGAGCACCGCCTCCGGCATCGAACAGGCCTACCATGTCAAACTACAGCGCGTGCGGGTGGGCGATATTGAATTGCGCGATATCGACGCCTTAGTGCTGGACGGCGCCTTCCCCACCGAGGTATTACTGGGTATGTCTTTTTTAGGACGCCTGGAGATTCAGCACGCGGGCAAAGTGATGGAGTTGAGGAAGAAGTATTGAGTTCGGATGCCCCTAGCAAACGAGCTTGATTATTAAGAGCCGGGGAATTAGCTCACCCTTGACGATAGACGCGGTATTTAAGCTATCATAAGATCAATGAAATTGCCGGGCTTGGAAAACGCGGTTATCAGTTCGGAAAAAATTACTGGGTATTTACTTTCTCCTACACACCCAAACGGACGGCATAAAGCCCTATTCTTTACACGATTTGGCTTTTCGATAGATACATGGGAAGAGTTTGCGGATGCTTTGCGGCAACATGCGGGTGACCATTATGTTGCTAAGGTAGAAAACTCACCTTTCGGCACTCGTTATGTAATTGATGGGGAGATTTTATCACCGGACCGAAGAAACCCGCTAATTCGCTCCGTCTGGTTTAGAACAGGTAATGC
Organism: Gammaproteobacteria bacterium; assembly: GCA_035286765.1. Taxonomy (GTDB): domain Bacteria; phylum Pseudomonadota; class Gammaproteobacteria; order SURF-13; family SURF-13; genus DATECT01. The sequence goes on along the minus strand of DATECT010000241.1, from coordinate 3,208 downwards.
AACCAACCCTTATTTTGTAACGGCATATCCCCTATAGGCGAAACGCTAATGATGAAGGAACTCGATAATATCGTTTTAACCGTCGATCTGCCCGAATACGGCCTAACCAGCGGCGATATTGGAACAGTTGTTTTGGTGCATGACGATGGTGCGGGATATGAGGTTGAGTTTGTAGCGCTGGATGGTAAGACTATCGCCGTAACAAGCCTACTTGCTTCACAGATCCGCACTATTACCCATAACGAAATTGCGCACGCCCGCATAGTTGCAGCCTAACTGGAGCATATTCATACCATTCAGTTGTCTTAAATAGACAACCATCGTGTTATTACACCCGCCCGCCCCTATACGTGATCGCCCGTTTTATCTCTTTCAATCATCGCATACGCGGAGTGGTTGTGGATGGATTCGAAGTTCTCCGACTCCACCACATAAGCCACGATACGATCATCGTCGTTTAGGCACGCGGCAACATCGCGCACCATGTCTTCCACGAACTTGGGATTATCGTAGGCGCGCTCGGTAACGTATTTCTCGTCGGGGCGCTTGAGCAAGCCGTATAACTCGCACGAGGCCTGCTTTTCCACGATATCAATAATCTCTTCGATCCAGATAAAACCCTGCGTGCGCACCTGCACGGTGACGTGCGAGCGCTGATTGTGTGCGCCGTAATCGGAGATTTTTTTGGAGCAGGGACACAGGCTGGTGACCGGTACCACCACCTTAACGGTGAGGATGGTTTTTTTGCCGGCGGCCTCGCCGATAAAGGTGACGTCGTAATCGAGCAGGCTCTGCACGCCCGATACCGGCGCGGTCTTATTTACAAAATAGGGAAAGGCCATCTCGATGTGGCCGGATTCCGCGCTGAGCAACTCGGTCATTTCGTGCAGCATGTCTTTGAAAGAGGCGACGGAGATTTCCCGCTCGTGCTTGTTTAATATCTCCACGAAGCGCGACATGTGCGTGCCCTTGAAGTTGTGCGGCAAGTCCACGTACATATTGAAATTGGCGATGGTGTGCTGCTCACCGCTGGCGCGATCCTTCACCCGCACCGGGTGACGAATGCCCTTAATGCCGACCTTGTTAATGGCCAGGCGACGCGTATCGGCGGAGTTTTGTACATCCGCAATCGCAACCGTATTGTTATTTTTTAAGGCCGTCTTCACGCTGGTGTCTCCTCGCGATTGGTTCGCTGCGGCATGGTGTGTTCACTTTGCGCAGCATGCTGCTGCTCGACAGGATCGCTATAGCGCACACAGGCGCGCTCGGTCTCCCACAGGGTGACCGCGCTGACCTGCACATGCGCGCTGTTCAAGGTCTTGGCTAAATTCTTATAAAAATACGCGGCGATGTTTTCCGCGGTCGGGTTGATTTTATCGAAGGGCTCGATGTCGTTCAGATAACGGTGATCAAGGGTTTTAGCCAAGGAACGGGCGGCATTTTTGATGACCTTGAAGTCGATGCCCATGCCGAACTCATCCAACTTGCTGGCGACCACCTCCACCTCCACCTTCCAGTTATGCCCGTGCATGCGCCGGCAGTCGCCCGGGTAGTCGCGCAGGGTGTGCGCACAGGCGAAATCGGTCAGAATCTTAAGTGAATAACAGGCGGCCATAATTGTTGACTATTTTACTCTGTTTTTAAGAGTGACGAAAGCCTGCTGTTGCCTAAGGTGTTGGTTGACGGCGCGCATGATACCCGTTGCATCCAAGCCGCAGTCCGCCAGCAACTCGTTGCGCGTGCCCTGTTCGATAAAACCGTCGGGCAGGCCCAGGTGAAGGACGGTGGTAGTTAGCCCCTGCGCGGCCAGGCACTCGCTTACTGCGCTCCCCGCCCCCCCCATTAGCGCGTTTTCTTCGATGGTGACGAGTAATTCATGCTGGCTGGCAAGCTGCACCACCAGCTCGTTATCCAGCGGTTTGATAAAACGCATATTGGCGAGCGTGGCGTCCAGTTGCTCCGCCGCCTGCAAGGCGGGTGCGACCATGCTGCCGAAGGCCAGTAGGGCAACACCTTTGCCCTGGCGGCACACCTCGCCCTTGCCGATGGGTAGCGCAGTGAGGGATTTATCTACCCTTACCCCCGGCCCGGCGCCACGCGGATAACGCACCGCCGCCGGGCCGCTGTGCATAAAGCCGGTGGTCAACATGCGCCGGCACTCGTTCTCGTCGGCAGGGGCCATGACCAGCATGTTCGGCACGCAGCGCAGGTAGCTCAGATCAAAGCTGCCCGCGTGGGTGGGGCCGTCCGGCCCGACCAGACCGGCGCGGTCGATGGCGAACAGCACCGGCAGGTTTTGCAAGGCGACATCGTGGATGAGCTGGTCGTAGGCGCGCTGTAAAAAGGTGGAGTAGATGGCGACGACGGGTTTGCGACCCTGGCAGGCCAGCCCGGCGGCCAAGGTGACGGCATGCTGCTCGGCGATGCCGACGTCGAGGTAGCGCTCGGGGAAACGCTCGGAGAATTCGACTAACCCGGAGCCTTCGCGCATGGCGGGGGTAATCCCGATCAGGCGCTCGTCATGGGCCGCCATGTCGCACAGCCAGTCGCCGAATACCTGGGTGTAGGTCGGCCCGCCGCCGGGCGCCCCGCTCAGGCTCTTGCCGCTGGATAGGTCAAAGGCCGATACGCCGTGATAGGCGCACGGGTCATCCTCGGCGTGGGTGTAGCCCTTGCCCTTCTTAGTGACGATGTGCAGGAATTGCGGACCCTTGAGCGAGCGCAGATTGCGCAAGGTCTTCACCAGGGTCGGCAGGTCGTGACCGTCGATCGGCCCGATATAATTGAAGCCCAATTCCTCGAACAAGGTGCCCGGCACCACCATGCCCTTCATATGCTCCTCGGCGCGGCGCGCCAGTTCCCACACCGGCGGCATGGCGGAGAGCACCTTTTTACTGCCCTCGCGCATGCTGGAATACACCTTGCCGGACAGGATGCGCGCCAGATAATTGGACATGCCGCCCACATTGGGCGAGATGGACATATCGTTGTCGTTGAGGATCACCAGCAGGTTGGCGCCACGGTCACCGGCGTGGTTGAGGGCCTCGAAGGCCATGCCGGAGGTGAGTGCGCCGTCGCCGATGATGGCTATGACCTTATGCTCGTCTCCCGCCTGCTGCTTGGCGATGGCCATGCCCAGCGCGGCACTGATGGAGGTGCCGGCGTGGCCGACACCGAAGGTGTCATAGGGGCTTTCATCGCGCTTGGG
>DATECT010000240.1:0-6373 GCA_035286765.1 Gammaproteobacteria bacterium | reverse complement strand
GGGCACCCGCGTGAGACATCTATTGGGAAATGAAAAAGCGACTGATACTACACCGTCATCCTCGCCACCGGGCGAGACCGAGGCACCATTAAACCCAACAGGAGGCGGTTCTGGCTGAACGATTAAAACAACTCACGCGCTGGCTGCGTGAAGACATAGGCCTGGCCCACTTCGAGATCACGCCCGCCTCTAGCGACGCGAGCTTCCGGCGTTATTTTCGCGTCCGTTATGATGGGCATACGCGCATCGTAATGGACGCACCGCCTGCGCAGGAGGATTGCCGCCCATTTATCCATATTGCGCAAACCCTGCTCGGCCTAGGCCTCCATGTCCCAACGATTTTTAAGGCCGATCTCGAGCAGGGTTTTTTATTGCTGAGTGATTTGGGTAGCCGTCAATATTTGCCCGAATTGAACGAGGCCAGCGTTGAGCAACTCTACGGCGCTGCGCTGGAGGCGTTGTTGGTTATGCAAACGCGCTGCGACATCGTCAGTGCAGCATTACCACCCTACGACCATGCCTTGTTAATGCGCGAGATGGGCTTGTTTCACGACTGGTTTGTGCAACAACATCTTGGCCTGGAGCTGACCGCGGATCAGTCGGCGGCATTACAGCACACCTATCAGTTATTAGCCGCATCCGCGCTGGAGCAACCCCAGGTCTGCGTACACCGTGATTACCACTCGCGTAATCTCATGATCACTGAACAGCACAATCCCGGTATTTTAGATTTTCAAGACGCGGTCATCGGCCCGATCACCTATGATCTGGTATCGTTGCTGCGCGATTGTTATATCAGTTGGCCACCGGAGCGAGTTTACGCGTGGGCCACGCAATATCACGGGCGTGCCTATGCGGCGGGCCTTTTAAAAGAACACGACAGCGAGCGATTCTTGCGCTGGTTCGACTGGATGGGAATTCAACGCCACCTCAAGGCCATCGGCATTTTTGCACGACTCAATATCCGCGATGGCAAACCCGGTTATCTAAAAGACATCCCGCGCACCTTGGGCTATATCGTTGCAGTGAGTCGCCGCTATCAGGAACTCGCACCGCTGCAAGGCTTGCTGCGTGAGGTGATCGTGCCGGGTTTGAGCCGTTCGCCAATCGCGCTTGGCGGGCAGCACGGTCTCGCATGAAGGCCTTTATCCTGGCAGCAGGGCGCGGCGAGCGCATGCGTCCGCTTACCGACCATACGCCTAAACCCTTATTAAAAGCAGGCGGCCAACACCTGATTGAATATCATCTGCACGCCTTGGTGCGCGCAGGCATCACTGAGATCATCGTCAATCACGCGCGCCTGGGAGAACAGATTGAGCAGGCGCTCGGTGACGGCAGCCGCTACGGCGCGTCCATCCGTTACTCGGCTGAGGGTGAGCACGTTCTGGAGACGGGCGGCGGAATTTATCGGGCCTTGCCGTTACTAGGTAACGATCCTTTCCTGGTGATTAATGCCGATGTGTGGACAGACTATCATTTCCAACAGCTTCCCCAACAGCCACGCGGCCTGGCGCACTTGGTGCTGGTGGATAACCCCGCGCACCATGCGGCAGGTGATTTTGTCTTGCGCGCGGGCCAGGTGAGCAATGCAGACGACCACCGCCTCACCTTCAGCGGCATTGGCGTGTATCGCCGGGAATTATTCGCGCCATGTAAACCGGGCGCTTTTCCGTTGGCCCCCTTGCTGCGCGAGGCCATGATGCGTGGCGAGGTGAGTGGAGAACATTATAAGGGCTACTGGATGGACATCGGCACGCCGCAGCGACTGCAAGAACTTGATCAGTTTTTAAAAACGCGGCACGCATAAGCATGCCCGCACAACCCCATCTACTGGTAGCAATCTCGCCGCACGGTTTTGGCCATACCGCACAGACCGCGCCGGTGGTGAACGCACTACGCCAACGTCTGCCCGAACTGCGCGTTACGCTACGCACCACGGTCAATCCTGCACTGCTCGCGGCGCGCTTCGCGGGTGTTTTCGAACACATCGCCGTGGCGACAGATTTCGGCATGGAGATGGCCTCGGCCATTGACGTACTCGCTGATGCAAGCGCCCAGGTCTATGCGCAGTTCCATGAGGATTGGGGGCACAAGGTCGAGCAAGAGGCAGAGGCCTTGGCCGCGCTGAACCCCGACCTTATCTTGGCCAACGTCCCCTATCTGACTTTGGCCGCAGCGGCGCGCGCGGGCATCCCCGCCGTCGCTATGTCATCATTGAATTGGGCGGATATTTATGGGCATTATTGTGGGCACTATCCGGGTGCCGCCAAGATACATGCAGAGATACTGGCCGCCTATAACAGCACCGCCGGTTTTCTACAAACCCAACCCAGCATGCCGATGCCGGATATAGCTAAGCGCCGCGCTATTGGCCCGGTCGCTAATGTGGGTAAAAATCGGCGCAGTGAATTGAATGACCGATTAGGCCTGGCTGCGCAGGACCGGCTGGTGATTATTGCGCCGGGCGGTATCCCGCTACGTCTGCCTATGGAAGAGTGGCCGCGCGTGCCTAATATACGCTGGCTAGTACCGGCAGAATGGGGGGTTAGGCGCACAGATACCGTCGCGCTGGAAACCCTGGGCATGCACTTCACCGATATTCTGTGCAGCTGCGATGCCTTCATCGGTAAACCGGGCTACGGCAGCTTCGCGGAGGCGGCCTGTAATGGCGTGCCGGTGCTCTACGTTAAGCGCCACGATTGGCCGGAGGAGCCCTATCTGGTCGATTGGCTGGCGCATAATGGGCGTTGTTTAGAAATAGAACGAGAGGATTTGCAAACGGGAAACCTAGCCCGCCCGCTGGCGCGCCTGTGGTCGCTATCTAGTAAGCCCGCCATCAAACCGACCGGCATTCACGAGGCCACAGGGTATTTATATCAGTGCCTGCAAGCGCGCCGGGCCTCAGTAGCGGATACGATACCAGACGCTGCCCAATAATTCGTGCAAGGCCATCATGCTGTCCCTTAAAGCACCCGCATTGGGAAGCCAATCCAATATATCCATGTCCTTTCGAGATCGTGCCGTAAGGAAACGGGTAGGGGCGGGGACGACCTGGACGCCGGCCTTTTGGAAGATCCGCACCGCGCGCGGCATGTGCCAGGCCTGGGTGATCAAATAGACGTGTTTGATCCCGTGTTTATCCAGCAGTGTTTTGGTGAATAAGGCATTCTCCCCCGTGGTGCGGCTATCATCCTCCGTCCATACCTGGCTAATCTGATAATCGTCCAGCAGCACCCGGCGCATAATCGAGGCCTCGGAGGAGCCCTGCTTTAACGGATCACCGCCCGTGACGATAATGGGCAGCCCCGTCAATTTATGCAGATAGGCGCCATAACGCACCCGTTCCAGACCCGCATCGGCCAGGGTATCGCCACCGTATTCCGGGGCCTTGGGGTAGCGGCCTGCGCCGAGCACCACAATGGCCTGGGCGCGCCCAGGCTGGAGGTCTTGCGGCGTTAAGGCCGGGTAGCTCGTTTCCAAGCTGCGTAGTAATAGTTGCCCGGTAACAGGGATGCTGAGCGCGTATAAGCCCAGGCCTGCCAGCGCGAACAGGGTGCTTGCCGCGCGCTTATGTCTGTTTACTACCAGTAAACCCAAAACGATTAAGACGATAATACTGCCGGGGGGGAAGATCAGGTTTTCGATGCTGCGGGTGATGAGTATTTCCACGGCGATGCCCTATTGTTTTTAGAGAGGCCAAGCATAGCCGATCAGATAGCGCTTGTAACCCAGTCCTACGCGCAAATAGTCTCCGCGGCGGCGGCATGCTAAAATGTTTTATTTTTCATAGCGGCCATGCTCGAACTCAATCTCGTCTTCAACCGTATTAAAGATATGCAAGTGCGCGGCGCCGCGCTGAGGGGGTATCTTTGACTTTGATACCAAGCGCGAACGCTTAGTCGAGGTTGAGCGCGAACTCTCCAACCCGGCCATCTGGGAACAGGCCGAGCGTGCCCAGGAATTAGGCCGCGAGCGCGCCCAGTTGCAGCAAATAGTCGGCACCCTGGCGCGTTTAAGCGAGGGTTTGGACGACGCACAGCAACTGCTCAGCCTGGCCGACGAGGAAAACGATGCCACCACCGCTGAAGCGGTGGTTAACGACCTCGATGGATGGGAACGGCAACTGGCGGAGCTGGAATTTCGCCGCATGTTCTCCGGCGAGATGGATCCCAATAATGCCTTTCTCGATATCCAGTCCGGCTCCGGCGGCACCGAGGCGCAGGACTGGGCCAATATGCTGCTGCGCCAATATCTGCGCTGGGGCGAGCGACGCGGCTTTAACACTGAGCTGATCGAGGTATCGCCGGGCGAGGTCGCGGGCATCAAGAGCGCGACCATTAAATTCGAGGGCGAGTATGCCTACGGCTGGCTGCGCACCGAGACCGGCGTGCACCGCCTGGTGCGCAAATCGCCGTTCGATTCCGGCAACCGCCGCCATACCTCGTTCGCCTCCGTGTTCGTCTCGCCCGAGGTGGACGACAGCATCGAGATCGACATCAACCCGGCCGATCTCAAGGTCGATACCTACCGCGCCAGTGGTGCCGGCGGCCAGCACGTGAACCGCACCGAGTCGGCGATTCGCATCACGCACATGCCGACCGGCGTGGTGGTGCAGTGTCAGAGCGATCGCTCGCAGCATAAAAACCGCGCCACCGCGATGAGCCAGTTAAAGGCTAAGCTCTACGAGTTGGAGATGTCGAAACGCAACGCCGATAAACAGGCTTTGGAAGACACCAAGGCCGATATCGGCTGGGGCAGCCAGATCCGTTCCTATGTATTGGATCAATCGCGCATCAAAGACCTGCGCACCGGCGTGGAGACCGGCAATACCCAGGCCGTGCTGGACGGCGATCTGGATAAATTTATTGAAGCAAGTTTAAAGAGCGGACTGTAAATGAACAACGATAACGACCACAACAGACACGCCGATGATGGACTGGAAGTGGCCGCGCGCCGCGAAAAGCTTGCCGCCTTGCGCGCCGCCGGCAATGCCTTCCCCAACGACTTTCGCCGCACGGAGCTGGCGGCGGAGTTGCATGAGCAATACGGCAGTCTGGACAATGCCGAATTAGAGGCACAAGCCATTCGCGTAAAAGTGGCGGGGCGCATGATGGCCAAGCGCCTGATGGGCAAGGCGGCCTTCACCCACCTGCAGGATATGTCCGGCCAGATCCAATTATTTTTGCAGCGCGATACCTTACCGGCCGGAGTCTATGAGGAAGGCTTTAAAAAATGGGACATGGGCGACATCCTCGGCGCCGAAGGTAATTTGTTCAAGACCAAGACTGGCGAGCTATCGGTGCGCGTTGAGCAGATCCGCCTGCTCACCAAGGCTGTGCGCCCCTTGCCGGAAAAATTCCACGGCATCGCCGATCAGGAGACCTGCTACCGCCAGCGCTATCTCGATCTTATCATGAACGAGAACACGCGCAAAACCTTCCAAATCCGCTCGCGCGTTATCAGCTTCATTCGTGAGTTTCTCACGGAACGCGGCTTCCTGGAAGTGGAAACGCCGATGATGCATGCGATCCCCGGCGGGGCCGCGGCGCGCCCGTTCAAGACCTACCACAACACCTTGGATATGGACATGTTCCTGCGCATCGCGCCCGAGCTTTATCTCAAGCGCTTGGTGGTGGGCGGCTTTGAAAAGGTGTTCGAGATCAACCGCAGCTTCCGCAACGAAGGCCTGTCCACGCGGCACAACCCCGAATTCACCATGCTGGAGTTTTATCAGGCCTATGTCGATTACCGCGACCTGATGGATCTCACCGAGGTGATGCTGCGCGGCTTGGCGCAGCAGATATCAGGTACGCTACAGATTACTTATCAAGGCGAGGAATACGATTTCAGCAAACCGTTTGCACGCATGACGGTGAAGGAATCCATTCTGCACTTCAATCCAAACTTGAAACCGGCCGACCTGGAATCATTGGACGCCGCACGCCGAGCGGCGCAGGCCCTGCATATACCGATCAAAGATAATTATGGCTTGGGCAAGGTGTTGGTCGAAATTTTTGAAAAGACCGTCGAGTCGCATCTGAAAGATCCGACTTTCATCACCGCGTACCCGACCGAGGTCTCGCCGCTGGCGCGTTGCAGTAGCGACGACCCCACGCTCACCGACCGCTTTGAATTTTTTGTCGGCGGACGCGAATTGGCCAATGGTTTCTCCGAGCTAAATGATCCGGAGGATCAGGCCGAGCGTTTCCGCAAGCAAGTGGCGGAAAAGGAATCGGGTGACGAAGAGGCCATGCACTTCGACGCCGACTATATCCGCGCCCTGGAGCACGGCATGCCGCCCACCGCAGGCGAGGGCATCGGCATCGACCGTTTGGTGATGTTGTTTACCGACTCGCCTTCTATCCGTGATGTG
>DATECT010000239.1:0-7388 GCA_035286765.1 Gammaproteobacteria bacterium | reverse complement strand
ATTAGCCCAGCGCCAGGCACATTGGCTGGAACTGCGCAATTATTTAATGGCACGCTTGCGGGAATTGCCCGGGGTGGTGATCTTTGCCGAACAAGCGGAGCACTTGCCCAATACGGTATTAATCAGTGTGCCGCAGTTTCAGGGCGAGACCTTATTGGCCGGTCTGGATCAGGCCGGGTTCATGCTTTCCAGCGGTTCCGCCTGCACCAGCGGTAATCTAGCGCCCAGCCATGTATTGGTGGCGATGGGCGTTGAGCCTCATTTGTTGCGCAATGTGCTGCGCATCAGCCTGGGAAAAGACACCACCCGCGCGGAACTCGATCAGTTTCTGGCTGCCTTGCACCGGCTAATGGCGCAATGCTCACCGTGGCAGCCGAAAACCCGTGCCGGCAATATACCTATATAGCCCCTGGCTTGTCCAAGGCGTTGAACCGTGCGCTAGGCAAGCCATTTAATAAAGTAAACCCTGCCCCATACTCCTTTAATTGCCTGTGCAGGGGCTGGCAAGCTATAATATCCAGTTGTGCTAATTACACTTTGAAACGCGCCTAGCGCATTGAATTTACGGAAATAGGGGAGTATTAAATGGCAGTCGAACGCACCTTTTCAATCATCAAGCCCGATGCCGTGGCAAAAAATCTAATCGGTGCGATCTATTCACGTTTTGAACAGGCCGGGCTGCGCATTATTGCCGCCAGGATGCTGCATTTGACGCGCGCCCAGGCCGAGGGATTTTATGCCGTGCACAAGGCGCGCCCGTTTTTTAATGACCTGGTCAATTTTATGATTACCGGCCCGGTGATCATGCAGGTATTGGAAGGCGAAAATGCCATCGCCAGGCACCGCGAAATCATGGGTGCGACCAATCCAAAGGATGCCGCGCCCGGCACTATCCGCGCCGACTTTGCCAGCACCGTGGACGAGAATGCCGTGCACGGTTCCGACAGCCCGGAGACCGCGCAGGCGGAGATCGCCTTCTTCTTTCAACCCAATGAGATTTGCCCACGTACCCGGTAAGCTATTTTGCAAGCAGCCACGCACGTTAATTTACTGAATCTTAATCGCCAGGATATGGAGGCATTTTTTGTCTCCATTGGCGAGCAGAAGTTCCGTGCCGCGCAAGTGCTGCAATGGATGCATCAGTATGGCGTGGCCGACTTCGATGCCATGACCAACGTCAGCAAGGTTCTGCGCACGCGACTCAAGGAGGTGGCGGAAATCCGCGCGCCGGAGATCATTATCGATCAGCAATCCGCTGACGGCACGCGCAAATGGCTGCTGCGCCTGGACAGCGGTAACTGCATCGAGACGGTGTTCATCCCCGAAGATGGGCGGGGAACATTGTGTGTTTCCTCGCAGATCGGTTGCGCCTTGGACTGCTCGTTCTGCTCCACTGGGCAACAGGGCTTTAACCGCAACCTCAGCGTGGCGGAGATCATTGCCCAGGTGTGGGTGGCGAATCATGCCCTCAAGCGCGACCCCAAGGGCGACAGAATCATTACCAATGTGGTGATGATGGGCATGGGCGAGCCGCTGCTCAATTTCGACAACGTCGTCAAGGCCATGGACTTGATGATGGATGATTTGGCCTACGGTTTGTCCAAGCGCCGCGTTACCTTGAGCACGGCAGGTGTAGTCCCGGCGCTGGAGCGTTTGAAGGAAGTAAGCTCGGTGAGCCTGGCGGTTTCACTGCATGCACCGAATGACAGCCTGCGCGATGAGTTGGTCCCGCTCAACAAAAAATACCCTATTAAGGTGCTGCTGGAGGCCTGCAAGCGCTATGTGGAAGGCGATGCGCGCCGCCGCGTGACCTTTGAATACGTGATGCTGGATGGCGTCAATGACAGTCCGCAACTGGCGCATCAGCTTGTGGCGCTGTTGCAGGATGTGCCGGCCAAGGTCAATCTCATACCGTTCAATCCCTTTCCCAATACCCGCTATAAACGCTCCAGCGCGGCGGCCATAGAGCGTTTCCGCGCCATTCTCATGGCGGCGGGTCTGGTCACGGTAACGCGCAAGACACGCGGCGACGATATCGATGCCGCCTGCGGGCAATTGGCGGGCAAGGTGCAAGATCGCACCAAGCGCAGCTTGCGCCGCATCCCTATTGCCGTGCATGATGCTCCATCAAATCTTAACGCCGGACGTATAACGCCTCCGTTGGAGTCATGATGAACCGTTGCAGTTTCGGGTTCTTGGTGCTGAGTTTAGTATGGAGTTTGAGTGCCTGCTCCCCGCTGGACACCTCGTCTTCGAATATCTCCCAGCCCAATGCGGGCGACCGGCCCGATAGCTTGGCGGAAACCAACGTCAAATTAGGCATAGGCTACCTGCAGCAGGGCCAGCGCGAGTTGGCATTGAGCAAATTGCGGCGTGCGCTTGAGCTCGACCCCAGCTTGCCGAGTGCGCATAATGCCCTCGCCATTGTCTATGACCAGTTAGGCGAGGTAGGCCTGGCAGAGCAGCATTACCGGCGTGCAGTAAGCCTGGGTCCGCAAGACTCCAGTTCCCATAACAACTACGGGACCTTTTTATGCAAGCGCAACGAGCTTGATAAGGCGGAAGAGCAGTTTTTACTGGCGATCAAAAATCCGCTCTACGAAACCCCCGAATTCGCTTACGAAAATGCCGGCCTGTGCGCCTTGCGCAAACCGGATCTGGAAAAGGCCGATAAATATTTCCGTACCGCATTGCAATTAAATCCCAAACTGCCTTCGTCGCTCTACCAAATGGCGCAATTGAATTTAGATAGAGGGGAATATCTCCCGGCGCGCGCCTATATGCAACGCTATACCTCGGTGGCCAAACACAATGCGCAGAGCCTGTGGCTGGGGGTGAGAATCGAACGTGCCTTGGGCGACAAAAATGCCGTGGCGAGTTACGCCTTGTTGTTGAAATCCAATTTCCCCGACTCCGACGAGGCGCGCCAACTACAGGAATCCGAGAGCCGTGCCGGGGGGCAGTCTGGGGCGAGTACCAAGCAGCATGACAAGTCCCGATAACCAAGCGAGTGAAAGCCCCAGTGTAGAAGGGCCGGGGCAGCGCCTGCGCACGGCCCGCGAGGGCATGGGGCTATCCACCAGAGACATCGCCAGCCGCCTGCGTCTCGATGTTAAACATATCGAGGCTATCGAACACAACGAGTATAACGGCATCATGGCGCCGGTATTTGTGCGGGGTTACTTGCGTAGTTACGCGCGGCTGGTCAATCTCCCGCCCGACACGGTGCTAAGGCACTACGATTCCGGGCAGAGTAATTCGCCGCAGGTGTTGCATAGCAAATTGACCTCCGTCACGGCAAACAGCAGCGAACGGACTCTAAGCTGGGTGATATATTTATTAGTGTTGACCGCGGCCATCGTGGCTGTTGTGTGGTGGCAAGTAAGAGGGGACCTTACATTCGGTAACAAGGCGCCCTTGGCGGGAATAGAACAATACCTTAACGCTCAGCAAGACAAAGTCGCCGCCAGCCCCGCGTCTGCACCGGCAAGGCCTGAGGTTACAGTTGCTGGCACGCAGCAAGTATCCACCCCTGTGGCGGCAGGGGAAACAGCGTCTGCCGCCACAATAACGCCATCTCCCAGCGCTGTCCCGGCAACACCGCGAACGCCTGCAACTGTGCCCATCCCGCCGTCCGCACAAACGGCAGCGGCGAGCCCGGCTGACCAGGCCGCCGGTAGCGCCGAACGGCCCGTGGTTGCCACGGCAGCGCCTGCCAAAGCCGATTCCGCAAGCACCAAACTGGTGCTGCGCTTCACGGCGGACTCCTGGGTCGAGATCACCGACGCCAACAACACGCGCATCCTCTATGACTTAGTGCCGGCAGGGGCCAGCAAGACCCTCGATGCAGTAACACCGCCTATTCATGTGGTATTAGGTAATGCACCCGCCGTCACTGTGGAATATAATGGTCAAACCTTCGACCACTCGCGCTATAACCGCGTCGGTGTGGCGCGCTTTGTGCTCGGCCCCGCCGCGAGCGATGCTACGCAGTAACGCTGCTTCACCAGGGATCAACCATGCAACACAACACACATATTAAGCGTCGCAAATCACGCAAGATAATGGTGGGTAATGTTGCGATAGGCGGCGACGCCCCGATCTCCGTGCAGAGCATGACCAATACCGATACCTGTGACGTGGCCGCGACGGTGGCACAGATCCAGGCCCTGCAGTCGGTCGGCGCCGACATTGTGCGCGTCTCCGTGCCGAGCCAGGAGGCCGCCGAGGCATTTGGCCAAATCAAGCGTCAAGTGTCTATGCCGTTAATCGCCGATATTCACTTTGATTACAAAATCGCATTGCGCGTGGGCGAACTGGGTGCCGATTGCCTGCGCATCAATCCCGGCAACATCGGACGCGAAGACCGCGTGCGTGCAGTGGTCGATTGCGCGCGCGACCGCAACATACCCATTCGCATCGGCGTCAACGCCGGCTCGCTGGAAAAAGACATCCAAAAAAAATACGGTGAGCCTACGCCGCAGGCGATGGTCGAGTCCGCGTTGCGCCATGTGGACATCCTCGACAAACTCGACTTCCAAAATTTCAAGGTCAGCATCAAGGCCTCCGACGTCTTCATGACCGTCTTCGCCTACCGCATACTGGCGAGCCAGATTGAACAGCCCTTGCACCTGGGCATCACCGAGGCGGGCGGTTTTCGCGCCGGGGCGGTGAAGTCGGCGATCGGTATGGGCATGCTGCTCTCGGAGGGTATAGGCGACACCATCCGCGTGTCGCTCGCCGCCGATCCGGTGGAGGAAATCAAGGTCGGTTTTGATATCCTGAAAAGTTTGCACATCCGCAATAAAGGCATCAACCTCATCGCCTGTCCTTCGTGTTCACGTCAGGAGTTCGATGTGATCGCCACGGTAAACGCCCTGGAGGCGCGCCTGGAAGATATCCTGGAACCGATGGATGTCGCCGTCATCGGCTGCGTGGTCAATGGCCCCGGCGAGGCGCGCGAGGCGCAGATTGGGCTCGCGGGCGGTTCGCCTAATTTACTTTATATTAACGGCAAGCCTGATCACAAAGTCACCAATGAACAATTGGTCGACGAATTGGAAAAGGTAATACGCGCGCAGATTAAGCAGCGTGATGAAATGCAGGAACGCCTTAGCGCCTATCCGGTGATACCTATCACTAAAGCCAGATAAAAGATACAAGATAAAAGATACAAGGAGAAAAAAGGGGAGGCATTAGCAATAATTTCATCTGCAAGATAGGGGCTTCCCTTGTATCTTGTATCTTTCCCCTTTACCCTGCTTTCATGAAATCCATCCAAGCCATCCGCGGCATGAACGACATCCTGCCGCAGGAGATGCTGCACTGGCAGTTCCTCGAACAAACGCTGCGCGATTTATTGGCCGGTTACGACTATGAGGAAATACGTTTTCCCATCGTCGAACAGACCGAACTCTTTGCGCGCGCCATCGGCGAGGTGACCGATATCGTCGAGAAGGAGATGTACACCTTCAATGACCGCAACGGCGACAGCCTAACCCTCCGCCCCGAGGGCACGGCAGGGTGTGTGCGCGCCGCCGTTGAAAACGGCATGTTGCACAATCAATTGCAGCGCTTGTGGTATATGGGCCCCATGTTCCGCCATGAGCGTCCGCAGAAAGGACGTTATCGCCAGTTTCATCAGGTGGGCGTGGAAGCTTACGGCATGGCGGGGCCGGAGATCGATGCCGAATTAATCCTCATGACGGCGCGTCTCTGGCGTAATTTAGGCCTGCAGGGCACGGCAGGTAATGCAGAGGCGGGAAGTGGCGCGAGTTTGGTCCTGCAATTGAATTCACTCGGCTCACCTGCCGCGCGGCTAGCCTATCGCGAACAACTGGTGCGTTATTATTCCGCCCATCACGACCGGCTTGATGAGGACAGCAAAAGACGCCTGCACAGTAATCCGCTGCGCATTCTCGACAGCAAAAATCCCGCGCTGCACCCATTGAATGCAAACGCCCCGCAACTTAGCGACTATTTGGATGACGAATCCAAGGTGCACTTTGCCGCGTTATGTGCTTACCTGGATGCCGCTGGGCTACCGTACCAAATTAATCCCCGCTTGGTGCGCGGCTTGGACTATTACAACAAAACCGTCTTCGAGTGGGTGTCAGACGCACTGGGTGCACAGGGCACAGTCTGTGCGGGCGGCCGTTACGATGGCCTGGTGGAACAGATTGGCGGCAAGCCCACCCCGGCGGTGGGTTTTGCCGCAGGCCTGGAACGGCTGGTGGCCTTATTGCAAGCGCAGGGCACGGTTTCCGGCAGGGAGCCGCACGCCTATCTGGTCATGGTGGGTGAGCCGGCCAGCTGCGCGGGCTTGCAGTTGGCCGAAAAACTGCGCGACGCGCTGCCGGCCCTGCGCCTGTCAAGCGATTGCGCTGGTGGTAGCATAAAAAGCCAACTCAAGCGTGCGGATAAGAGCGGCGCTCGGTTCGCACTTATCCTGGCCGAACAAGAACTGGCCGAAGGAACCGTCAGCGTTAAGGCGCTGCGTGAGCAGGATCAACGGCAATTGTCAGTGCCGATAGCATCGCTGATGCAGTTTCTCGCAGACGCTATCACTAGGCCGCGTCCGGATTAATGGGATGAGGTTGCAATACCAGCCACTGTTGAAAATCCTAACACGAGTGGTTACAAGTCCGCCTTCACCCACCCCATCTCATTCCGGCCAAGCCACCCACCCAAACAATAAACGAAGTTTTGCGCCTTTATTCATGCGCATACCTTAAAGCAAACTATTTACTCTTCACTCGATTCAGGTGAATTAAGCACACTTATCGTAAGGTTATTTCGGGCACTCAAAAATTAGACTAAGACCAAACCTAGTTTCAATAGTTCAGGGCAGGCTACCCAAAACAGATTAACTAATGTAAAGTTGATCGAATCATACTGTCATAATTAACCCGAATAGATTAGATCTAATTATGTATCCTAACCCTATACACTTTTTTTACCGAGGCTTCTTCCTGGGGTTTGCGGCCTTACTTTGCTTATCGGTCACCGCCGGTATAAAGGCCGAAGAAGGCACGGGGGCGGCCTTCTCTATGGGACGCGTCCAGCAGTTAGTGGATGAGGGCAAGGCAAAGGAGGCCCAGGCCATGCTGGTCGGGGCCATGCAAGACCCGGAGCAGCACTCAGCCGCCTACGGTAAGCTGGTAAGTCTCGCCATAACGGCGCGCGACCAAGACCAGCTTAATAAGCTATTTAATGCTCACCGTGCCTATCCTTTTGAGGTCCCCGAATTGTTCCAGGTACGTGTCGATTTTTATGAATTACGTGCTCTCCGGAAAGTATATAACCAAGCCGTACAGGATTTTCTGGGTCGTCAGTGGCCTCAGGCAGAACAAGGCTTTACCCAGTTATTAGGTGATACGGCTTTCCAC
>DATECT010000238.1:0-5557 GCA_035286765.1 Gammaproteobacteria bacterium | reverse complement strand
AAGGCGAACAAGTACGCGTCACGGGCAAGAAGCGTGACGATCTACAAGAGGCTATCGGTTTATTGCGTAATACTCAACTTGGTATGCCTCTGCAATACATCAATTTTCGCGATTAGCAGTCGGAACGGACGGAATATTTCTATGCGTAATATGGGGTTTTCAGTTTTATTGTTGCTGGCCGCGCTGTTCATGGTGCATGCCCGTGCCGATAGTGCAGTAACGAATGCCGATCTCGGCACGGTTAATAAGGCGCTCGCGGAATTATTCCCCGAATCCAAGCCGGACAGTATTGTTGCCTCGCCGCTGCCCGGTTTATATGAAGCGGTTTACGGAACGCAGGTGATCTACATCAGCCAAGATGGGCGTTACGTGCTGCAAGGGGATTTATTGGATGTGCAGCAGCACGAAAATCTCACTGAATTAAAACGCTCGATAAGCCGTTTAAAAGTGCTAAGCGGCCTTAATGAAAAAGACATGATTATATTCAGCCCGAAACAGGTCAAACATACCGTGACCGTGTTCACCGATATCGACTGCGCCTATTGCAGGAAGCTGCATAAAGAAATGGCGGAATTGAATGATCATGGCATCAGGGTGCGCTATGTGGCCTACCCGCGTGCGGGCATCGATTCGCCTTCTTATTACAAGGCGGTATCGGTGTGGTGCGCCAAGGACCGTAATGCGGCCATTACCGCAGCCAAGGCCGATCAAGCCATCGAGCAAAAGACCTGCGATAACCCGGTCAAACTTCATATGCAGGTCGCCAAGCAGTTAGGCATTGCCGGCACGCCCACCCTGGTGCTGGAAGACGGCAGCATGATAAAGGGGTATGTGCCGGCCAACCAACTAATTCAATTCTTTGATGATGATAAGGCTAAGAGTTAACTTGGAGACTGCTGCCAAAGCGGTTAGAGTGTGCGTATGAACGGATCACAAAAAATGCGTAGAGAGCGGGCAATACGCAGCGTAAGCGATACTGGAAATGAAACGGCAAGATTAGCCACTCTACGGCAGTATAATATTCTTGATACAGCCCCCGAAGCGGCATTTGATGCGCTTACCCGTCTCGCCGCGCATTTCTGCGCCACACCTATCGCAGTAATAAGTTTGATCGATAGAAATCGTCAATGGTTTAAATCGAAAGTAGGCTGGGAAGCCGATGAGGTGCCACGCGACGTGGCCTTATTCTGTGCCCAAACCATATTGCAGCCTGATTTTTACGTCGTCCCCGACGCAAAGGCAGATGAGTATTTCGTCAACACCCCGCTGGTAGTTGCCGACCCACCCGTCCGATTTTATGCGGGTGTGCCGCTTACTTCAAGCGAGGGACATGCCCTGGGGACACTTTGTGTGATCGATCATGTCGCGCGCAATCTTAATTCCGAACAAGTCGATGCCTTATGCGCCTTGGCTCGTGAGGTAATGATCCTGTTGGAGATGCGACGCAGAGGTTCCTGACCAAATACTGCGAATGTCGAGTAGGCTAGTCTAACCCCTATAAAGTGACGCCCCTTTTCTTCCACCATGGCGTGGAGCAGGGCGCAATGTTTTACTTTTCACTGTAGGGGAAAGTAGCGAGTGGCTAGTCGCTAGGATAAAAATTATTGCTGCTGGTTGTTCCTCGCCACTAGCCACTAGCTACTAGCTACTCGTTACATGATTTCTGTAAGGCCATGCGTTTTTCGTAGGCCTCGCGGGTAATGCGGATATCTTCCAGAAAGCCCGGCAATTCGTGTATGCGCAATGCTTGCGGGCCGTCGACCAGTGCCTTTTCCGGTACCGGGTGAAAATCCACCAGGATCATATTGGCCCCGGCGATCACGCCCTGTGCCGTGACGTGCTGCACATCCAAAATGCCGTCGGGCGCGCAGTCGCGCGAGCCCACCGAATGGGAGGGATCAATGCACACTGGCATGCGGGTGAGGCGCTTCACCACCGGCACGTGACTGAAGTCCACGAAATTGCGGTGCGGGTCGCCGGCGTTGGTCTTCATGCCGCGCAGGCCGAACACCACTTTGCGGTTCCCCTCGCTGGCCAGATACTCGGCGGCATTCAGCGACTCTTCCAAGGTGATGCCGAAGCCGCGCTTCAACAGCACCGGAAATTCGTTTTGGCGTCCGACGATTTTCAGCAATTCGAAATTCTGAGTATTGCGCGTGCCGATCTGCAGCATGACGCCGGTGGGATTGCCGGTGATGCGCAGCGCCTCGCGGATCTCGTCCACATGCGATTCGTGGGTGACTTCCATGGCGATGACCTTGATGCCGTACTTGCCGGCCAATTCAAATACATAGGGCAGACAGTTTTTACCGTGGCCTTGGAATGAGTAGGGATTGGTGCGCGGTTTATACGCGCCCATGCGTGTGCACACTTGGCCGTTTTCCTGCAAGGCCTTCAGCATCATCTCGACGTGCTGCGGGTTGTCCACCGCGCACAGCCCGGCGAAGACGTTTAGATTGTCCTGCCCGAAGCGCACACCGTTGTAGGTAAAGAAGGTCGCGCGGTTATCGTTTTTATGCCTGCCGAGCACCCGGTATTCCTCCGACACGCGCACGGCGCGCTCGACGCCGGGCAGGGCCTCCATGTCCTGAATGGTGAGCGCTGCCGTGTCCCCGATCAGATAAATCTCAGTCAGGGTGTGCAGGGCGCCTTGTTCCTCGTGTACTCGAATTTGGATATTAGGCAGGTTGCGCAGGTAATCCATCATTTGCTGGTATCTGCCGCCAGCCTTATCGATATTGGGTTCGAGTATCAGTATCATGGGTGCATCGCCTGTAAAGTCTGTGTGAAATAAATTGGACATTATCGCATAAATTGCCGCGAGATCGCAGCAGTCAATTTGCCCGTTCTATAACAGCCGCGAAGAAGGCATCGGTGTTATGGATATGCGGGTAGAGGCGCAGCGTGGGTTCGGGGCAATCCAGGATTATACCCCTGCCGGCTAGAATCCCGGCGACCGGCACAAGTTTAAAATCCGGGTGCTGATCGAGGAAGGGTTGCACGATGTCCTCGTTTTCCGCGCGCAGCGGACTGCATGTAGCATAGACCAAACGCCCGCCGGGCTTGAGCAGATCGGCGGCCGCCGCCAGGATCCGCCCCTGCAATGCCGTGACATGTTCCAGATCAAAGTTGCGCCATTTAATATCGGGGTTGCGGCGCAGGGTACCGATGCCCGTGCAGGGGGCATCGACCAGCACGCGATCGATCTTGCCGCGCAAGCGCTGCACGCGCCGGTCGCGCTCGTGTTCGATGACCACCGGCCGCACCGTATCCAGCCCCGAGCGCTTCAGGCGCGGGCGCATATTTTCCAGGCGCTTGGCGGAGGTGTCGAAGGCGTAGAGGCTGCCGGTATTGCCCATGAGCGCGCCGATGTGCAGCGTCTTGCCGCCGGCACCAGCACAAAAATCAACGACCATCTCGCGCCGCGCCGGCTCCAGCAATAAGGCCAGCAGTTGGCTGCCTTCGTCCTGAATCTCGATCCAACCCTCTTGGAATGCGCGCGTCTTGAACAGCGGTACGCGCTCCATGCGCCGCAGACCCACGGGCGATAGCGGCGTGAACTCGGTGGCATAACCCTCCTCGGCCAACAGACTGGCGGCCTGCTCGCGCTTGGCCTTAAGGGTGTTCACGCGCAGATCGACCGGGGCAGGTTGGTGCAAGGCTTCAGCTAACTGCAAGGTAGTTTCGGGGCCAAGCTGGTCCACCAGCGACTGATAAATCCAATCCGGTAGATCGGCGCGTATGGCGTCCGGCACGGGCAGCTTGGCCCTGTCGCGCAGCTTGGCCGTTAAGGCCGCCGCATCACCGGGATAGCCCGCATCGAGCAGGGCGCGCGCGCTCCAACCCTGTAAGTGCAATAGATACGCGGCCACGCGTTCATGGGCGAGCGGCTGCGGATGATCCAGCAGGTGCTCGACCATGCGCTTGCGGCGCAGACAGCCATACACCGTCTCGGCAATAAAGCCGCGCTCGCGCATCCCTAAATGGCGCCGCTCGCGGAAGTATTTTTGCATCTGCTGATCTGCCGCCTGGCGGCCGGTCATGCACGCCGCTAATAGCTCGCTAGCACTACTAAATAAATTATTTTTCAATGAGATATGGCTTACTTTTAAAGTGCTAAGAGAGGTTTATTCGGTGGGCTAATCGAGATAACGTTGGGTAATATCGGCATAGGCATCGATACGGCGATCACGCAAATAAGGCCAGATGCGCCGCACCTGCTCGCTGCGCCCCAGGTCAATATCGGCGACCAGCACCGCAGGCGCATCGGTGGGGGCCTGGGCAATGATCTCGCCCTGCGGCCCGGCGATAAAGCTGGAGCCCCAAAACAAAATGCCCTGGGATTGGCCGCTGCTGTCCGTCTCAAGGCCGGTTCGGTTACAGGCCAGCAAGGGTAGGCCGTTAGCGATGGCGTGGGCACGTTGCACGGTAATCCACGCCTCGCGCTGACGGGCTTGTTCGGCGGCATCATCGTTACTATCCCAGCCGATCGCGGTGGGATAAATCAATAGCTCGGCGCCTTTCAAACTCATCAGGCGCGCCGCTTCGGGATACCATTGATCCCAGCACACCAGCACGCCCAATTTGCCGAGCGAGGTGGTAATCGGTGTGAAGCCCAGGTCGCCGGGCGTGAAATAGAATTTTTCGTGATAGCCCGGGTCGTCGGGGATGTGCATCTTGCGGTACTTGCCTGCAATCGTGCCGTCGCTGTCGAGCACCACAGCGGTGTTGTGATACAGCCCCGCGCTGCGCCGCTCAAACAACGAGGCGACAATCACTACGCCTAACTCCTTGGCGAGGCTCCCAAGCTGCTCAGTGGTTGGGCCGGGGATGGCCTCCGCTTGGTCAAACAGCGCGGTGTCTTCGGTTTGGCAGAAATACAGGCTCTTGTGCAGTTCTTGCAGCACGACCAGGCGCGCGCCCCGCGCCGCCGCCTCGCGCACGCCCGCGATACTGGCTGCCAAGTTAGCGCTGCTATCCGCGCCACAGCTTTGCTGTATTAAACCCACTCGTAAGGTATGCGTCATGTAATCCGGCCCAGGTAATAGGGTTAGTAACGATAAGCGCTTATTTTAACAGGGTTTGGGGAGGTCTGCCGGATGGAAGCCTGGTTTAGGGACTGTTAGGGGTCATTTCAGACCACCCATCGATAATCTGTCCTGAATGCTTCAATAGGCTCAGGCTAAGCGTGTAGAAGGGGAGAATGACAAAATGACTTTTGGGCGCCCTTACTCAGAATCCCTTACTATTTATCTTGCGGGCCGACGGCGAGGTGCGGGTTCCAGGCCACTTCCCACAAATGACCATCCGGGTCTGCGAAGTAACCGGAATAGCCGCCCCAGAAGGCATCCTGCGCGGGTTTCACTAAGCGGGCACCGGCCTCAACCGCTTGTTTGAGCAATTGGTCAACTTCTTCGCGCGAGGCCACATTATGGGCAAGCGCAATGCCGCGAAAACCACTGCCCTCGGCAGGCACGGCGGCATCCTCCGCAAGCGCCGTCCGCGAGTAGAGCGCCAGCCAGGTTCCGTTGAGCGGGAAGAAGGCCACATCGGCCTC
>DATECT010000237.1:0-4047 GCA_035286765.1 Gammaproteobacteria bacterium | reverse complement strand
GCATGGCCGTGGGCGTGGATGCCGCCAGTCACCGCGGGGCCTTGGCGGCGGGCGGCAAGACCGTCGCCGTAACCGGCACCGGGTTGGACCGGGTTTACCCGGCTCGCCACCGCGAACTGGCGCATCAGATCGCCGCACAAGGCGCCTTGGTATCCGAGTTCGCTTTAGGCACGCCGCCCTTGCCGGAACACTTTCCGCGCCGCAACCGCATTATCAGCGGCCTGGCGCTGGGTACCCTGGTGGTCGAGGCGGCGGTGCAGAGCGGTTCGCTGATCACCGCGCGTAGCGCCACCGAGCAGGGCCGGGAGGTGTTTGCCATCCCTGGCTCGATCCACAACCCGCTGGCACGCGGTTGCCATGCCCTGATCCGGCAGGGGGCTAAACTGGTAGAGGCGGCAAATGATATCCTGGAAGAGTTGGGACCGCTGGCCCAGGTGCTGGCGCGATCCGGTCCGGCAGGCTCCGAGGCAGGGAACAATTATAGCCGGCTTGGTGTCGAAGGCGCGAAGGTGCTGGAATCCCTCGGGTTTGAGCCTACATCGGTCGATATAGTAGTGGAGAGAAGTGGATTGACGGCTGAGGCGGTTTCCTCCATTCTCTTGGTACTGGAATTGCAGGGGTACGTGTCATCTACTGCGGGCGGTCTCTATACCCACGTTGGCAAGAGGAACTGACATGAAAGAAAATGTACTGGACGTCTTGATGTATCTATTTGAAAACTATATGGGCGAGGAGGTAGATACCAGCCCCGACGAAGAGACATTAAAGATTGAGCTGGTAGAGGCCGGTTTCGCGCGCGCGGAGATCAACAAGGCGTTTGCCTGGCTGGAGGGCTTGGCTCTGATGCAGGAGAATGTGCCGCTACAGGCCCTGCGTACCAGCCGGTCGATCCGCATATTCACCGAGCAAGAGGCGGCCAAGCTGGGCGTTGAGTGCCAGGGCTTCCTATTCTTCCTGGAAAACGTAGGCGTGCTCGATCAGGCCAACCGTGAACTGGTTATCGATCGCGTCATGGCCCTGGAAACCGATGAGATCGACCTTGAGCACCTCAAATGGGTGGTGTTGATGGTGTTGTTCAATCAGCCCGGCCAGGAGGCGGCGTTCGCCTGGGTGGAAGATTTAGTGTTCGATCAAATGAGCGGGAATTTACATTAACGACAGTGACTAGTGACTAGTGGCGAGTAGCTAGTGGCTAGTAACAACGAAGCATACGATTAAACATAATTAGATATTTACCGGCTATGCGTATTAAGCAGAAATTAAAGTCATTGCTAAATCCTTTAAGCCCGCGCTCTGCGGGCTTTGCTTTTCATATGCCGATCGGATTACGCGCACTCGCCACTCGCCACTCGCCACTCGCCACTGCCCTTATATGAAATACCTCGTCATCGTCGAATCGCCTGCAAAGGCCAAGACTATAAAAAAATACCTGGGCAAAGACTTCGAGGTGTTGGCCTCGTATGGTCACGTGCGCGATCTGCTGCCTAAAGAGGGCGCGGTCGATCCGGCCAACAACTTTGCCATGAAATATCAGCTTGTCGAGAAAAATGAAAAACACGTCGATGCGATTGCCAAGGCGCTGAAAAAGGCCGACGTGCTGTATCTGGCTACCGATCCCGACCGCGAAGGCGAAGCCATCTCCTGGCATCTTCACGAGATACTCAAGGAGCGCAAGCTGCTGAAGGGCAAGACCGTGGCGCGCGTGGTGTTTCACGAAGTTACCAAGCGCGCCATCAATGAGGCCGTGCAGCAGCCGCGCGAATTGGCCACCGATCTCATCAACGCGCAACAAGCGCGCCGCGCGCTCGATTATTTGGTTGGATTCAATCTCTCGCCGCTGCTCTGGAAAAAGATTCGCCGCGGTCTTTCCGCCGGTCGCGTGCAGAGTCCGGCACTGCGCATGATTGTCGAGCGCGAGGAAGAGATTGAAAAATTTATCAAGCGTGAGTATTGGAGCATTGAGGCCGATGCGGCAGTCAAGGCGCAAAAATTTACGGCGCGCCTGATCGAATATCGGGGCGACAAGCTAAGCCAATTCAGCATCACCGACGGCGACACCGCGCATAAGGCCGAGGCCGAACTATTGCTCGCCGCCGCCGGTCGCTTGGTCGTCACCAAGGTTGATAAAAAGCAGCGCAAAAAAAATCCGGTCGCACCGTTCACCACCTCCACCCTACAGCAAGAAGCGGCGCGCAAGCTGGGCTTCACTGCGCAGCGCACCATGCGCACTGCGCAGCAGTTGTATGAAGGTATCGATATCGGCGAAGGTGCCGTGGGTTTGATCAGCTATATGCGTACCGACTCGGTCAATTTGGCGAACGAGGCGCTGGATGAAATTCGTGCATTGATCGCCACACGTTATGGTACGGACAACGTGCCCAAGCAGCCGCAAGTCTATAAAAATAAATCCAAGAATGCCCAAGAGGCGCACGAAGCGATTCGTCCCACCTCGGCGGAACGCGTGCCGGAATCGATAAAAGAACACCTCAGCCCCGAGCAGTTTAAACTTTATCAGCTCATTTGGCGGCGCACCGTCGCCTCGCAAATGATCCATGCCACTATTGATACCGTCGCGGTGGATCTCACTGCGGGCGAGGCCGGGCTATTTCGCGCCAACGGCTCGGTGGTGGTCAATCCCGGCTTCATGGTCGTGTATCAAGAAGGCCAGGATGATGCCAAGCCCGATGATGACGAGCGACTATTGCCGGTCATGCTGGTCGGCGAGAACATAGACCTGCTCGGCATACGCTCGGAACAACATTTCACCGAACCGCCGCCGCGCTACTCGGAGGCGAGCCTGGTCAAGGCGCTGGAAGAATACGGCATTGGACGCCCCTCCACCTATGCCAGCATCATCTCCACGCTACAACAGCGCGAGTATGTGGTGCTCGACAAGCGCCAGTTCCTGCCCACCGATGTCGGGCGGGTGGTGAATAAAATGCTCACCCAGCACTTTGCCCAATACGTCGATTACGACTTCACCGCGAAACTGGAAGACGAACTCGATGCCGTCTCGCGCGGGGAAAAAGATTGGATACCGGTCATGCAAAATTTCTGGGGACCGTTTAAGGAGCAGGTCGATCTCAAGGAAGAAACCGTGCAGCGCAAAGACATCACCCAAGAGGCGCTCAACGAGGCCTGTCCGAAGTGTGCTCAGCCGCTTTCCATCCGCTTGGGCCGGCGCGGAAAATTCATCGGCTGCACCGCATATCCGGAATGCGATTACACGCGCAACTTAGATGATAGTGCCGATGTCGCTAGCGAGCCGCAAATCGTGGAGGGCCGCAGCTGCCCGGCCTGTGCAGCGGCGCTGGTGATCAAGACCGGCCGCTACGGCAAATTTATCGGTTGCAGTAATTACCCGGCCTGCAAACATATCGAACCGCTGGAAAAGCCTGCCGATACCGGTGTGGACTGCCCGCAGTGCCATAAAGGCACGCTGCTCAAGCGCAAATCGCGCTTCGGAAAAATCTTCTACTCCTGCGCCACCTATCCCGCCTGCAATTACGCGGTATGGAACCCCCCGCTCGCCGAGCCTTGCCCGAAATGCAACTGGCCCCTGTTGACCATCAAGACCACCAAACGCCGCGGCACCGAAAAGGCCTGTCCGCAAAAAGAATGTGGGTATACCGAGCCATATGATGTAGAAGAAGTCGAAACGGTATAAATTACTGTAAATCGCCTAACTGTAGCCGTAGCACGACTGGGCAAGCAGATTTAAGTCGTGCGCACTGCGCACGCTACGATACGCTGGTAATTGACACAAAGTAGATACGTATATAGTATATCCAATGTAGATACTCGAGATATTTTGAAAGGGGTGTTAATTATGCGCGCCAAGGCTCAAAAGTGGGGAAATAGTCTGGCTATACGCATTCCTAAGACGGTTGCGGAGCAGGTCGGTATTGGCGAGGACGATGACCTGGAACTGAATGTCGTTAACCGTCAAATCAGGATAAGCGCGCGCCTGCACGAGCCCACCCTGGATGAATTACTGGCGGGGATTTCGCCGGATAACCTGCACGGAGAGATTGGCTTCGGCGAGCC
>DATECT010000236.1:0-2922 GCA_035286765.1 Gammaproteobacteria bacterium | reverse complement strand
GCCGTGAGCCCGCCTTGCCCGGTCATGGCCTGGGCGGCTTGCCACAGCGAGCTTTGGGCCTGGCGCGCGTGGCCGCGCAGGGCCTCCAGCGTGGTGTCGCCGATGCCGCGCGTGGGCATGTTGACGATGCGCTCGAAGGAGGCATCATCCTGGCGGTTGGCGATGAGGCGCAGGTAGGCCAGGGCATCTTTAATCTCGGCGCGCTCGAAGAAGCGCAGGCCGCCGTATACGCGGTAGGGGATGCGCTCCTGGATCAGGGCCTCTTCAAATACCCGCGACTGGGCGTTGGAGCGATACAGGATGGCCACCTCGGCGCGCCGCCGTCCCAGACCCTCGGCCAGCCACTGGCGGATGCGCTCCACCACGAAGCGCGCCTCATCCAGGTCATTGAAGGCGGTGTAGAGCAAAATGGGCATGCCCTGCTCACCGCTGGTCCACAGGTTTTTGCCGAGCCGCCCGGCGTTGTTGGCGATCAGCGCGTTGGCGGCGCTCAAGATGGTAGCGGTGGAGCGATAGTTTTGCTCCAGGCGCAACACTCGCGTGTCGCTAAAGTCGCGGCTGAACTGCTGGATATTCTCGATGCGCGCGCCGCGCCAGCCGTAGATGGATTGATCGTCGTCGCCCACCATAAATAACTTGCCCTGCTGCGCCGCGCCGTTCTGCCCGCCCCCGGCCAGCATGCGCAGCCAGGCGTATTGGATGGCATTGGTATCCTGGAACTCGTCGACCAGGATGTGCTGGAAGCGCTGCTGGTAGTGCGCCAACACGCTGGGCTGAGTCAACCACAATTCATGGGCGCGCAACAGCAGTTCGGCAAAGTCCACTAGCCCGGAGCGCTGGCACAGTTCCTCATAGGTGCGGTAGATGCGGATCATCTGACGCAGGTGCGGATCGCCGCGGTCATCGAGACTGCTGGGACGCAACCCCTCGTCTTTGCGCGCGTTAATGAACCACTGCGCCTGGCGCGGCGGCCACTGCGCCTCGTCCAACTCCAAGGCCTTCAGCACGCGGCGCACGGCGCGGTATTGGTCTTCGCTGTCCAGGATCTGGAAGGTCTGCGGCAGGCCGGCCTCGCGCCAATGCGCGCGCAGCAGACGGTGCGCCAGTCCATGAAAGGTGCCCACCCACATGCCGCTCATGGGCAGACCGAGCAATTCCTCGATGCGCCCGCGCATCTCCGCCGCAGCCTTGTTGGTGAAGGTAACGGCCAATATGCCGAACGGCGACACCTGCTCGGCCTGGATAAGCCAAGCGATGCGGTGCACCAGCACTCGCGTCTTGCCGCTGCCGGCCCCGGCCAACACCAGCAAGGAGCCCAAGGGGGCCGCCACGGCCTCGCGCTGGGCATCGTTTAAGGGATCAAGTAAGTGTGATACATCCATGGGAAATCCCTAAACTCATTAGAACATCGCGCTTGCTCGGCGAAGAATGCTTGCTTTACTAGCGTCAAATTATAGCAGGATTAACAGGCTCATCTAATTGAAATACCCGCGTGGGAAGCGGAGAATGTGCGACCCATGTTTACCGCCTCGGAACTTGAACAATTTCAGCGCGATGGCTACCTCATCGTGCGCGGCCTCGCCGAACCCGCCCTGTGTGACGCCATGGTGGAATTCACCCGTGCCGCGCTGGCGGCGGAGTCCGCGCCGGTGGAATACGAGGCCGACCTCAAATACCCCGGCGCGCCCCCGGCTCGCGATGTGCCCGGCGGGCACACCGTGCGGCGTTTATTACAGGCCTATGCGCGGCACCCGCTGTTTCGGGACTGGGCCACGCACCCCACCATCGTAAGCCGGCTGCGCCAACTACTGGGGCCGCAACTGGTTATGCCGCAGGCGCACCACAATTGCATTATGACCAAACAGCCGCGCTTCAGCAGCGACACCCAATGGCACCAGGATATCCGCTATTGGTCCTTTGCACGCCCCGAATTGGTAAACACCTGGCTGGCCTTGGGGCCGGAATTTCCGGACAACGGCTGCCTGCAACTGCTGCCCGGCACCCACACGATGAGTTTTAAGGAAACACAGTTAGACCAAGCCCTGTTCCTGCGCACCGACGTGTCTGAGAATCAACCGTTGCTGACCACTAAGGTGATGGCCGAGCTTGCTGCGGGCGATGTGCTGTTTTTCCATTGCCGCACCTTCCATGCCGCCAGCCGCAATCGCACCGATCAGCCAAAATTCTCCGTGGTATTCACCTACCGGCCCGCGGACAACCGCCCCCTCGCCGGCAGCCGCTCGGCATCTGTAGCGGAGATCACCCTCCCTTAACTAAGCGGTGTTTTTCTTGACTCAAGACGCGCCAAACACGGTACAATACGCGCCTTCCTTCGCCACCCATACATGGGGGCCGGTGTTTCGACCCATGTGTAGTTGCGCCATGGGTGAGGCGTTGAAGACGCCGAACGCCAGTACGGGATGTACTGGCCGGGGTTTAGTAAAGATATTGAAGTTGCGCCATGGATGGCATCCATATGTGTTCATAAGAGGCCAGGTAGCTCAGTTGGGTGAGTTGCGAAGCAACGAACGACAGGGCAGGACGCCCTGGCCGGGGTTTATAGATAAGATGCAGTTGCGCCATGGATGGCAGTCACATGTGTTCATAAAGGCCAGGTAGCTCAGTTGGGTGAGCCGCGAACAGCGGCGAAGGCCTACCAGGGATGGTAGGCGGGTGTGGATGTAACCGCTTCACTCAACGCTAGGGATAGCGCCACGTGTGTTTACAAAGGCCAGGTAGCTCAGTTGGTAGAGCAGGGGACTGAAAATCCCCGTGTCGGCGGTTCGATTCCGTCCCTGGGCACAAGAATAACAAGCAAATACGGGCGCTTCGGGTTGCACCGGGGTGCCCGTCAGTGTTGCGGGGTATGCTTGTGGGCAAATTACGGGCAAGTCCTTCTCGGGGAACTTGAACTTGCCCGTG
>DATECT010000235.1:0-3493 GCA_035286765.1 Gammaproteobacteria bacterium | reverse complement strand
CAGGTGGTGCATGCCGCCACCCGCGAGATTAATAAACCACGCATCTGCGTCACCGACGACATTCGCTTAACCGAACAGCCCTTGGAGGTGGTCGATAATCCCGAGCTGGAGATTATCGTCGAGTTGATCGGCGGCACGGATCAGGCGCGGGATTTGGTACTGCGCGCGATTGCCAACGGCAAGCATGTGGTTACCGCCAATAAGGCGCTGATCGCACGCCACGGCAATGAGATATTCCAGGCCGCGCGCGCCAAGGGCGTGATGGTGGCCTTCGAGGCGGCGGTGGCGGGCGGCATCCCGATTATCAAGGCGATACGCGAGGGCTTGGCGGGCAACCGCATCGAGTGGCTGGCCGGCATTATCAACGGCACCAGTAATTTCATCCTTACCGAGATGCGCGATAAGGGCCGTGACTTTGCCGATGTGCTCGCCGAGGCGCAGAAGTTGGGCTACGCGGAGGCCGACCCGACCTTCGACGTGGAGGGCATTGATGCCGCGCACAAGCTGACCATCCTCGCCGCCATTGCCTTCGGCATTCCGCTGCAATTCGAGAAGGTGTATACCGAGGGCATTACCCGCATTACCCGCGAAGACGTTGGTTATGCGGAGCAGTTGGGTTATCGTATTAAACACCTGGCGTTGGCGCGGCGTACTGCTGATGGCATTCAACTGCGCGTGCATCCCACGCTAATCCCGCACCGTCGTCTCATCGCCAATGTAGACGGCGTGATGAATGCGGTGCTGGTCATCGGCGATGCCGTGGGTCCCACGCTTTATTATGGCGCGGGGGCGGGCGCGGAGCCGACGGCGTCTGCGGTGGTGGCCGATTTGGTGGACGTGGTGCGCGCGCTGACCTCCGACCCGGAAAACCGCGTGCCGCACTTGGCCTTCCAGGCCGATGCCCTGTCGGATTTTCCGATCCTGCCGATGGAGCAGGTTGAGACGGCTTATTATCTGCGTATGCAGGCCACCGATCGCCCGGGTGTGCTGGCCGATGTCACGCGCATCCTGGCCGATCATAGCATCAGTATCGAGGCGATCTTGCAGAAGGAGCCTTGCGCTGATGTCAATTATGCCTCGGTGATTATTCTCACGCACCGAGTCCTGGAACGCCATATGAATCATGCCACGGCCAGCATTCAGGCCTTGGATTCCATCGTGGGCGAGGTCACGCGTATCCGCTTGGAGCATTTAGCCCGCTAGTTTTGCTTAATAATGGAGGGTGCGCTTATCCCCGCCATTTTCATGATCGTAAAAACCACTTCATTAAGAGTTGGTGTAGTGTGCTCAATTACTAAGGGGCATCTTTTGTTTAGGTTAAGAAATAGTCATGTAGGGTGGGCACGTTGTCTGTGCCCACGCGGAACCAAATGCAGTTGGCATGTGGGCACAGACAACGTGCCCACCCTACGCCGCTGTCACGCTGCGCTATCCATGCTGCGCGTGACACCGCCCCCGGCGGGGCGTTCATGATGCACCTCCATGTGCATCACCCTACGGGCCGCCTTTCGGCGGTGTGATTCGGCTTTCCTGCCGAATCGTCGGCGGCGGGACAGCGCCGCCTCACCTTCGCGTGAGATAATTATTTATTCAAGGAGCTTGCTATGCCATTTCAAACGCGCTACACCGGTTTGATTGATAAATACCGTGATCGCCTGCCGGTGTACGACAACACGCGCATTATCAGTCTGTGCGAGGGCAACACCCCGCTGGTGCGTCTGCACAATATTCCACGCCTGCTGAGCAAAGACGTGGACATCTATGTAAAGTGCGAGGGTCTGAATCCGACCGGTTCCTTCAAAGACCGTGGCATGACCATGGCGGTGACCAAGGCAGTGGAGGAGGGCAGCCGCGCCATTATCTGCGCCTCCACCGGCAACACCTCGGCCGCCGCTGCGGCCTATGCGGCCCGCTCCGGCATCACCGCCTTCGTATTAATCCCCGATGGCAAGATTGCGCTGGGTAAATTGGCACAGGCGATGATTCACGGCGCCGTGGTGGTGCAGATCAAGGGCAACTTTGATGACGGGTTGCGGCTGGTGAAGGAACTCGGCAAGCAGGCGCCGGTGACCATTGTAAATTCCATCAATCCTTACCGCCTGCAAGGCCAAAAGACGGCGGCCTTTGAGATCGTCGAAGCGCTGGGATTCGCCCCGGATTACCACGCCTTACCGGTCGGCAATGCCGGCAATATTACCGCCCATTGGATGGGTTATAGCGAATACTTCAAGCACGGCATGATCACTCAGCGCCCCCATATGCTGGGCTATCAGGCGGCGGGTGCCGCGCCGTTCATGCGCGGCAAAATGGTCGATAATCCGGAGACCATCGCCACCGCGATCCGCATCGGCCACCCGCAATCATGGGATGCCGCATGGAAGCTCAAGGAAGAATCGCAGGGCTGGTTCGACGAGTGTACTGATGAGCTGATCTTGGCGGCGCAAAAACTGCTGACCGAGAAAGAGGGCGTGTTCTGCGAACCGGCCTCCGCCATCTCGCTGGCCGGCGTCATGCGTGATGTGCAGTCTGGTAAGATTCCGGAGGGCAGCAAGATTGTGTGCACCTTAACAGGCAATGGACTCAAGGACCCGGACACCGCCATTAAGCAATGCAAGACCCAGGTCATCCATGCCGAGGCAAAGCTGGACTCCGTCAAGGCCGCGATCCTCGATAAGTTAAGCTAGAGGTGCCCTAGACTGTATCTTCCTCCGTGCTGAGCCAGCTCAGCACGGGAAACCTCGCATGTCCTCCAATCAATCCAGCCCGGCTGACGCTGGGCCACCCGCATAGCTATCTCGGCCGCTAGCAAAGTCCTTGGAACATACGGCTTAGTTAATAGACTAATTCTTTATGATGAGTTCAAGGTACTCAAGGAGAGAGGCATGAAGACAACACCATTAACCCTGCAAAGCCGGTATAGCGACGAACCCCAAGGGCTTGAGGGCCGCCCACAGCCAGCAACAGGGCGGGCCGATAAAATTAAGGGCCGTGGAAAAAAAACAGCCGCTCGTCCCAGGCATAAAGCCGCCGGCAGTGACCCTAATGTAAATATTGGTACGGTAGAGAGATTCGCCTCCGTTATCGGTGGCGGCGCGTTGCTTTTCTATGGCCTGTTTCGGCGTTCATGGGGCGGTGCGCTGATGGCGCTCGGGGGCGGTTCATTGTTACTCAGGGGCCTGTCGGGTAAATCACCTGTTTACCAGGCACTTGGAATCAGCACTGCGGCCAAGATAGGTGTGCAAAAGGGCGTAAAAGGCATCAAGATCGAGAAGCATGTGGTGATTAAAAAATCACCGGAAGAGTTGTACCAATTCTGGCGTAATCTTGAAAACCTGCCACGCTTCATGAACCATCTTGAATCGGTAAGGATAATCGATGATAAACGCTCGCACTGGATCGCTAAAGCGCCCGCCGGTACACATGTGGAGTGGGATGCGGAGATTATCCGCGAAGACGAGGGTCATATGCTGGCATGGCGCTCCCTGGAAAACGC
>DATECT010000234.1:0-9786 GCA_035286765.1 Gammaproteobacteria bacterium | reverse complement strand
AATCAAAAATCTGTTGAAAGACAAAAAAATCTCCGAAGACGATGAGCGCCGCGCACAGGACGAGATTCAAAAAATAACCGACAAATATATCGGTGAAATAGACAAACTGCTGGAGGCAAAGGAAAAGGAGTTGATGGAGGTATGATAACGACAGGGAATAGATACAAGATACAAGATACAAGTAGAACCTCGCTCCTTGGCGTCCGTGGTTTTGCCTTTACTTGTATCTTGTATCTTGTATCTTGTATCTGACTCAATACATGGAATCACTTCCTGTTACACGCAGCGACGGGTTAGCAACGCTCCCAAAACACATCGCCATCGTCATGGACGGTAATGGCCGCTGGGCTAAACTGCGCAACTTGCCGCGCATGGCGGGTCATAAGGCCGGGGTAGAGACAGCCCGCAAGATCATCCGGGCCTGCGGTGAAAAGGGCGTCGAAGTGCTCACCCTGTTCGCCTTTAGCAGTGAGAACTGGCGCCGTCCGCAAGGCGAAGTCGGGCTGCTCATGGACTTGTTCATGAACGCCCTGCAAAATCAAATCGACGAATTGCACAAACACAATGTGCGTTTGCAAATCATCGGCGCACGCGAGGCCTTTGCCGCTAAACTGCAGGTGCAAATGGCCGCCGCCGAACAATTAACCCGCGCCAATACAGGTCTAAAATTGAACATCGCGGCGAATTATGGCGGGCGCTGGGATATTACCCAGGCGGCGCAACGCCTGGCCGCGAAGGTCGAAGCAGGGGAAATCACCGCTGCGCAAATCAATAGCGACAGCATGACTAACGAGCTTTCCCTAAGCGGCCTGCCCGAGCCGGATTTATTCATCCGCACCGGGGGCGAGCAGCGCATCAGTAATTTTCTGCTCTGGCAACTCGCCTACACCGAACTGTATTTCACCGATACCTTGTGGCCGGACTTCGATAACAAGGCCTTGGACTTGGCACTGGATTCGTTTGCCAAACGCCAGCGTCGCTTTGGTTATACCGGCGAACAGATAGAGCAGATCACCGGACAGGCCAAAGGTGCTTAAACAACGCCTGATCACGGCGGCGGTGTTGATCCCGCTGGTAGTATGGGGCATCCTTTCCCTATCCAATTTCTATTTTGCCGTGGTGCTCACGGTGCTGGTCGCCACGGCTGCCTGGGAATGGGCGGGCTTGATCGGCCTGCCTGCGCCCGTGGGGCGTGCGGTCTATGTTTTGCTCATCCTGGTTGCCCTCTGGCTCAGTTCCTGGATCCCCGTTGTTGCAGTGTTAAGCTTGGCGATGATCGGTTGGCTGATCGGTTTAGTATGGGTGCTGCGTTACCCGGCAGGCGATCAACAATGGGCTAACAGGCCCATAGGCGCGCTCGCCGGGGTGTTTGTGCTGGTAGCCCCGTGGGTTGCCTTGGTGGCGCTGCACGGCGGTGATAGCATGGGGCCGTACCGGGTATTGTTTTTATTAAGCCTGATCTGGCTGGCCGATACCGCCGCCTATTTCGCCGGACGGCGTTGGGGCGCTGCCAAGCTGGCGCCGCGCGTCAGCCCCGGCAAGACTTGGGCGGGGGCGTGGGGCGCGCTGGTCGCCGGCGCCGTCTATGCCTTGCTCAGTGGTATGCTAGTGTTTACCGAGGTGTTATTGCCCGTATGGGTATTGCTGGCGGTGACGGCCGTGCTATTTTCCATCCTGGGCGACCTGTTGGAGAGTATGTTCAAGCGCCAAGCCGGGGTGAAGGACAGCGGCAGCTTGCTGCCCGGTCACGGCGGGATGCTGGACCGCATCGATAGCCTGACCGCTGCGGCCCCGCTATTCATGCTGGGTATGCTATTGATCAACAAAGGATTCTCGTGATCGGAGTCACCATTCTCGGTGCGACCGGCTCCATCGGCGTGAGCACGCTGGATGTGCTGGCGCGCCATCCCGCGCGTTACCGGGTGGTCGCCCTGACGGCGCACACCGATGTCGAGCGCCTGTTCGAGCAGTGTGTTGCGCACCGCCCCCGCTACGCGGTAATGGCCGATGCCCAGGCCGCGCAACAACTGCGTATACGGCTGCGCGAGGGTAGCCCCGAGACGCAGGTATTGGCCGGTATGGAGGGCTTGCAGCTGGTCGCGGCCCTGCCCGAGGCGCAGTATGTGGTGGCCGCCATCGTCGGCGCCGCCGGGTTATTGCCCACCCTGGCGGCGGCGCGCGCCGGTAAGCGCATCCTGCTGGCCAATAAGGAGGCTCTGGTGATGGCGGGCAAGCTGTTCATGGACGAGGTGCGCGCGCACGGGGCGCAATTGATCCCCATCGACAGTGAACACAACGCCATCTTTCAATGTCTACCTAACCGATTTGACGATTTAACCCAGGCCGGGGTGCGCCGCATCATGCTGACCGCCTCGGGCGGCCCGTTTCGCAGCTTGCCGTTAACAGACTTCGCCCGAATCACACCGCAACAGGCCTGTGCCCACCCGAACTGGGTGATGGGGCGCAAGATTTCCGTGGACTCGGCCACCATGATGAACAAAGGGCTGGAGGTGATCGAGGCCTGCTGGCTGTTCAATGTGCAGCCGGAGCAGATCCAAGTGGTATTACACCCGCAGAGCGTGATTCATTCCATGGTCGAATATGCAGACAACTCGGTGCTGGCGCAACTCAGCAGCCCGGACATGCGCACGCCGATTGCCCATGCCTTGGCCTGGCCGGAGCGCATGGCGTCGGGCGCTCCGCGGCTCGATCTGTTCGCGGTGGCGCGGCTCGACTTCGAGGCGGTGGATGCACAGCGCTTTCCCTGCCTGGACCTGGCCTTTGGTGCCCTGCGGCGCGGCGGCACCGCCACGGCGATCTTAAATGCCGCCAATGAAGTTGCGGTACAGGCGTTTTTAGAGGAGCGGCTGGCCTTTAGCGCTATCCATACCGTTATTGAGACAGTACTGACCACTCTGCCCAGCCGCACGGCGGCCTCGCTGGAGATCATATTGGAGGACGATGCGGCGGCTCGGGCCCTGACGCTGCAGGTGATTGCCGCGCGCGCCGAGGGTAGGCCCAAGTCGGCAACGGCAACCGCCAGCCGCGTCGCGCCACAGGCCGCAGGGACCACGCCTATGCCGCTACAACGCGCTAAAGGTACGCCATGAGCACCCTGGTCATTTCTATCTTATCTTTTATAGTGACCTTGGGCATCCTGGTCACTATTCACGAGTTTGGCCATTTTTGGGTGGCGCGCACACTGGGTGTGAAGGTGCTGCGCTTCTCGGTCGGTTTCGGCAAGCCGATCTGGTCGCGCCGCGCCGGGCCGGATAATACCGAATACGTCCTCGCGGCGATTCCCTTGGGCGGCTATGTCAAGATGCTGGATGAGCACGAAGGCGAGGTGGCGCCGCATGAACTGCCGCGCGCCTTTAACCGCCAAAAGCTGCCCACCCGCTTTGCCATCGTCTTGGCCGGTCCGCTGTTTAATTTTTTATTCGCCATTCTGGCGTATTGGCTGATCTTTACCATAGGTGTAGAGGCCCTGAAACCCGTGGTCGGCGAGGTGGCAGTGGGTTCGATTGCCGCTGAGGCCGGCCTGAAGCAGGGCGACGAGATCGTCGCCATTGCCGGCAAGCCGGTGCAGACCTGGGAGGCCGCGGTATTTGGGCTGCTGGACAAGATACTGGAACGCGGCCAAGTGGCGGTTGCGGTGCGTGATGAACAGGGCGGTACGCGCACTATCCAATTCGATATCAAGGCCGATGGTAGCGGGCTGGATCGCGGCAGTGTGCTGGAAAACCTGGGGATACGCCCGGTGCGCCTGCACCTCCCCGCCGTGATCGGGCAAATAGAGCCGGGTGGCGCGGCGGCGCAGGCCGGATTGGCCGTGGGGGATAGCATCCTCAGCGCGGACGGACAAGAGATTACCGATTGGGCCGCCTGGGTGGATTATGTACGCGCGCGACCCGGGCGCATGATCGCGGTAGGGGTGGAGCGCGCCGGTCAGCGCCTGCAATTGCAGGTGCAGCCCGCCGCAACGCCCAGCCCCAATGGGGAGATCGGGCGCATCGGCGCCGCCGCGGCCATGCCGGCACTGCCCACCGAGTTACGCGTGCGGGTACAATATGACCCGCTGGAGGCAGTGGGTCAGGCCATGGTCAAGAGTTGGGAAATCAGCGCATTAACGCTGAGCATGCTGGGCAAGATGGTGATAGGACAGGCCTCCCTGGAGAACGTCAGCGGACCGCTGAGCATCGCCCAATACGCCGGTTATTCGGCCAGCGATGGCTTGGTATCCTTCCTGCGCTTCCTCGCCATCATCAGTATCAGCCTCGGGGTATTGAATCTATTGCCTATTCCGCTATTGGATGGCGGCCATCTAATGTATTATCTTATAGAGGCTGTAAAGGGGAGTCCCGTTTCCGCCAAGGCACAATTGATAGGGCAGCAATTAGGCATTGCCCTGCTGGCAGGTTTGACTATCTTAGCCGTCTATAACGATTTAACACGGTTGTTTGGCGCACACTCATAATACTCGGATAGCCTGATGAAAAAAATAATTGGACTGCTGCTCCTGACGGGATGGTTTTATGCGGCGCCGGCACTGGCTATAGAACCGTTTGTCATCAAGGACATTCGCGTCGAGGGCTTGCAGCGTATCTCCGCAGGCACCGTATTCACTTATCTGCCGGTCAAAGTCGGGGATAACTTCGACGATGCCCGCTCCGCCGAGGCGATCCGCGCGTTATTTAAAACCGGCTTTTTCAAGGACGTGCGCCTGGAGCGCGACGGCGACGTGCTGGTCGTCTCCGTGGTGGAGCGCCCGGCCATCGGCAATATCAAAATCTCCGGCAACAAGGATATCGAGACCGATACGCTCACCGCCGCGCTCAAGCAGCAAGGCCTGGCTGAAGGCCTGGTGTTCGACCGCTCCTTGCTGGACAAGGTGGAGCAGGAGTTGAACCGGCAGTATTTCAGCCGCGGCAAGTATGCGGTCAAGATCAAGACCACCGTCACCCCGCTGGAACGCAACCGCGTGGGCATCTCTATCGATATCTCCGAGGGGCGCGCGGCGCGCATCCGCGAGATTAACATGGTCGGCAACAAGGCCTTCTCCGACAAAGAACTGCTCAAGACCTTCCAGTTGGGCACGCCGACGCTGCTGTCCTTTTACACCGGCAGCGATCAGTATTCCAAGCAAAAACTGACGGCGGATCTGGAGACCCTGCGCTCTTATTATCTAGACCGCGGTTATATCAATTTCAATATTAATTCCACACAGGTTTCGATCACGCCGGATAAAAAAGATATTTACATCACCGTCAATGTGGACGAGGGCGAAATATTCACCGTGAAAGACGTCAAACTGGCGGGCGAATTGGTAGTGCCCGAGCAGGAACTCTCCCCGCTGGTGACCGTACAGAGCGGCGCTACTTTTTCGCGCAAGGACGCCACCGAAACCACCAGCAAAATCGCCGATCGGCTGGGGCAGGATGGCTATGCCTTTGCCAACATCAATACCATCCCCGAGATCGATCAGGAAAATAAACAGGTCTCGCTGACCTTCTTTATCGACCCCGGCAAGCGCGTCTATGTGCGCCGTATCAATATGGCGGGCAACACCAAGACCCGCGACGAGGTACTGCGCCGTGAACTGCGCCAGCTGGAGGGCGCGTGGATCGATACGGAAAAAATCAAACGCTCGCGCACCCGCCTGGAAAAACTGGGCTACTTCGAAGAGGTCAATGTCGAAACGCCCGCCGTGCCCGGCACCACGGATCAGGTCGATGCGAATTTCACCGTGGTCGAGAAGCCCTCGGGCAATTTGCTGGCCGGTTTAGGCTTTTCGCAATCGCAGGGCATTATTTTTAACACCAGCATCAACCAGGAAAACTTTCTGGGCAGCGGCAAGCGCGTCAACGCCGCCTTCAACAACAGCAGCGTCAATACCATTTATAGCTTTGCCTATACCAACCCTTATTACACGGTAGACGGCGTGAGCCGCGGGTTCAGCCTGTTCTCGCGCAGCACCGATGCGGGCAACGCCAATGTCGCCAATTACACCACGGACGTGGCCGGCGGCTATGTCAATTACGGCATACCGATTAATGAATTTGATACCGTGCGTATCGGTATCGGTTACGAACATACTAAAATCGAGTCCAGCGACAACACGCCGGTTGAATACTCGAACTTCCTGGCTGCGAACGGCGATAATTTTGATACAATTAAGCTGACTTCGGGCTGGTCGCATGATACGCGCAACCGTGCCATATTCCCGGATGAGGGTCGTTTCCAGAGCGCCACTGCCGAGGCCGGCTTGCCGGGCGGCAGTTCGGAGTATTACAAACTAAGCTATCGTCACCTGCTGCTTTACCCGGTGGCCAAGAATTGGACGCTGTCGCTGAATGGCGAGTTGGGGTATGGGGACAGCTACGGTGATACCACGGAGTTGCCGTTCTATGAAAATTTCCTGGCCGGTGGTGTACGTTCGGTGCGCGGTTTTAAAGACAACACCTTAGGACCTCGCTCGACCAGCACGGGCCGGCCCTTGGGCGGCAATCGGCGCATCATAGGTAACGTTGATTTATTTTTCCCAGTGCCCTTCGTTAAGGAATCCAAAACAGTCCGTTTAGGCACCTTCTTCGATGTAGGTAATGTATACGGTACTAATGACACTATCGATGCCGGCACGCTACGCTATTCCGCGGGTGTTTCGGCCACGTGGCTATCGCCGCTGGGTGCCTTGAGCGTAAGTTTGGCCCAGCCGCTTAATGAGAAGACGGACGATAATATCCAGGTATTTCAGTTTACGCTTGGCACAACTTTCTGAGATTAGGAGAATGCGCTTGAAAAAGTTTTTTTATACGCTGTTGATCTGCCTGTTTGGATTTTCATCCGCAGGATTTGCAGCCGAACTGAAGCTGGGGTTCGTCAATGCCGCCAAGATCTTGGAGGAGGCCCCGCAGGCAGAGGCCGCCCGTAACAAGCTGGAAAAGGAATTTGCCCCGCGCGATAAAAATCTGGTGGCATCGCAAAAGGAAGTGAAGGACATGGAAGACAAGCTGGCCAAAGACGGCGCCGTTATCAGTGAGGCCGAGCGCAGAAAGTCCGAGCGCGATATCCTCACCCAGAAGCGCGATCTTAAACGGGCTCAGGATGAATTCCGCGAAGATTTCAATATTCGCCGCAATGAAGAGTTCGGCAAGCTGCAACGACTGGTATACGAGACCATCGTGTCCCTGGCCAAGCAAGATGGGTACGACCTGATCGTCGGTGACGGTGCCATCTATGCCAGCGACAGGGTCGATATTACCGATAAGGTGCTACAACGCCTCAAGAGCGGCAAGAGCGAGCCTGCGCCTAGCAAGGATGATGCGTCTGCCTCACCTAAGCAATGATGCGAGTGGTAAAGGGTGGCATTCACGCTAGGGGAGTTGGCGCAGCTAGTCGGCGGTAAAATCCGCGGCGACGCGGATTGTATTATCCGCGCCGTGGCCACGCTGCAAAACGCCCAGCCGGGCGAGATCACCTTTTTAGCCAATCCACGCTATCGTAAATACCTCTCCGCCACGCGGGCCAGCGCGGTCATCTTGTCTGCCGATGCGCAGGCCGATTGCCCGGTCATAGCCTGGGTGGTGGACAACCCCGCTGTCGCCTACGCCCGCGCCGCGGCATTACTACATCCCATTGCGGCAGCCGTACCCGGCATCCACCCCAGCACCTATGTCAGCCCCGACGCGACTATCCATGCCAGCGCATCGATTGGTCCGCAATGCGTCGTCGAGGCGGGCGTGCAGATTGATGCCGGTGTCACCATTGGCCCAGGCTGTTTTATTGGCGAGCATAGCAGGGTCGGCGCAGATAGCCGCTTGCTCGCCCATGTTACGCTCTGTCACGGCAGCCATATCGGACGGCGGGTGTTGATCCATCCCGGCGCGGTCATCGGCAGCGATGGGTTTGGGCTGGCCAACGACGCCGGTAAATGGGTTAAGATACCGCAGCTTGGCAGGGTGCGCATCGGCGACGATGTAGAAATCGGCGCCAACACCACCATCGACCGTGGCGCCCTGGAAGATACCGTGCTGGAAGAAGGCGTCAAATTGGATAATCAAATCCAGGTCGCGCATAACGTGCATATCGGCGCGCATACCGCGATTGCCGGTTGTGTAGGCATCGCCGGTAGCGCCAAAATAGGCAAACGCTGCACCATCGGCGGCGGCGTCGGTATCGCCGGACACCTGGAGGTTGCCGACGATGTGCACATCACCGGCATGACGCTGGTGAGCAAGTCTATTCTAGAGCCGGGCACCTATTCCTCCGGCGCGCCTGCCCAGCC
Organism: Gammaproteobacteria bacterium; assembly: GCA_035286765.1. Classification (GTDB taxonomy): domain Bacteria; phylum Pseudomonadota; class Gammaproteobacteria; order SURF-13; family SURF-13; genus DATECT01. The sequence continues at coordinate 1,502 of DATECT010000234.1, read as the reverse complement.
TAATCATATCTGGAACAAGAATTTTGCCCGCTTTCGCCAGCTTGACGAGATGGCGCGCAGGTTGAAGGATGTGGAACACAGCTTGGGTAGCATAATAGCTAAGCAAAAGACGTAGCGATAAATCCAGCGATTCTTATTAATCCTGTAAAGCATAAAAAAGGAAACTTGCTTGAATAACATGGATATCTACGAGGTGTTGAAGCATTTACCGCACCGCTATCCTTTTCTATTGATAGACAGGGTGATCGACTGCGTGCCGGGCAAGTCATTAACCGCGCTCAAGAACGTAAGCTACAATGAGCCGTTTTTCCAAGGGCACTTTCCCCAGCGCCCGGTGATGCCGGGGGTGTTGATCCTGGAGGCCTTGGCACAGGCAACGGGGATATTGGCCTTCCAAACCACTAACTCGCGGCCTACGGAAGACGTGCTTTATTATTTCGTGGGTATTGATAACGCGCGCTTTAAACAACCGGTTGAACCCGGCGACCAATTGATCCTGGAAGTGGAACTGACCCGCACCATGCGCGGCATATGGAAATTTTCCACGCAGGCCAAGGTGGAGGGCAAGCTGGTCGCCAGTGCCGACCTGATGTGCGCCAAAAAAGAATTCGACACTTGATAGATTCGCGCGCGATTATCGATCCCAAGGCCACCTTGGCTGCCGGTGTGAGCGTGGGGCCATTTTCCATCATCGGACCGGATGTCGAGATCGGGGCCAATACCTGGATAGGGCCGCATGTGGTCATTAACGGCCCGACCCGCATCGGTGCGGATAATAAAATTTATCAATTCGCCTCGATCGGCGATGCGCCGCAGGATAAGAAATACGCCGGCGAGCCCACTCGCTTGGAAATCGGCGACCGCAACACCATCAGGGAATATTGCACCATCAATCGCGGCACTGTGCAGGGCGGCGGGGTGACTAGGGTCGGCGATGATAATTGGATCATGGCCTATGTACATATCGCCCACGATTGCCGCATAGGCAGCCAGGCTATTCTGGCTAATTGCGCCTCGCTGGCCGGACATGTCACGGTGGGCGATTATGCGATCCTCGGCGGCTTTACCATCGTGCACCAATTTTGCGCCATCGGCGCGCATTGTTTTTGCGGCATGGGCAGCGTAATTTCCATGGACGTGCCGCCGTTTGTCATGGTCTCAGGCCATCCTGCCGAGCCGCATGGCATCAATAGCGAGGGACTCAAGCGGCGTGGTTTCGGTAACACGGCGCTGCGCACGCTGCGTGAGGCGTACAAAACCATTTACAAAGCGAATCTCACTCTAGCGCAAGCCATTGAACAACTGAAAAAACTGCAAAAAGAATGTGCAGAGGTCGGTGTGTTAGTGACTTTCTTAGAGAAGGCCACGCGCGGGATTGTTAGATAAAGACGAGGTGATGAGTAATAGGTAATGAGTAAACGGTAATGCATAAAACAAGAACCCATCACCCATCACGCATTACCCATTACTAAGCAATGCGCATCGGCATAGTAGCAGGCGAA
>DATECT010000233.1:0-6628 GCA_035286765.1 Gammaproteobacteria bacterium | reverse complement strand
GACGAAATCGAATTCGCCATCGAGGCTGAACTGGACAAGCCGATGGTGACCGTCGACTCCGCGCAACTCGGCAAGGCCGAGCGTGTCGATGACGCTGCCGGACGTTACATTGAATTTTGCAAGAGCACCATCCCCGCCCATATCCATCTCAGGGGCATGAAAATCGTGGTCGATTGCGCACACGGCGCGACCTATCACATTGCCCCCAACGTATTCGATGAATTGGGTGCGCAGGTAATCCGCGTCGGGGTGGAGCCGAACGGTTTGAACATCAATGCCGGCTGCGGTTCGACGCAACCGCAGGTACTGCGCGCCGCGGTGCTGGCCAGCGGCGCCGATCTGGGGATTGCCCTGGACGGCGACGGCGACCGGCTCATCATGGTCGATCACACAGGTGAGTTATTGGACGGTGATGAGCTGCTATTCATCATCGCCCAGGCGCGCCTGCAGGAAGACAAGCTGCACGGTGCGGTGGTCGGCACGGTAATGAGCAACCTGGGCCTCGAGCTTGCCCTGCGGGCCAGCGGGATAGATTTCATGCGCGCGCCCGTTGGTGACCGTCATGTGCTGGAGCTGTTGCAGCAGGGTGGCTGGATGCTGGGCGGCGAGATCTCCGGCCATATCATTTGCCTGGATCGCACCACCACAGGCGATGCCATTATTTCCGCGTTGCAAGTTTTGGCGGCCATGGTGAAGACAGGCCGTAATCTGCACGACATCAAGGCCGGTATGACCAAATATCCCCAGTGCATGGTCAATGTTCCCGTGGATAAAGGCTTTAATATAAACGCCTCAACGAGCATACAGAGTGCCTTGCGCGAAGTGGAGGCCCAGCTTGCCGGCCAAGGGCGGGTGTTGTTGCGGCCCTCCGGCACCGAGCCGCTGGTGCGCGTCATGGTGGAGGGCACGGATGGAGGGCAGGTGAACACGCTCGCCCATTATCTCGCCGCCGCCGTGAGCGAGGCCATGGCCGACCCCGCACCGAGTCCGCTGTTATCCCGCTCCTAGCTGGCCTCTAGACGGCTTACCTACTCCGCCCCGGCCTGTGGACGTGGCCGCTACATTTCCAAATTGCTATTTTATTTCGGTATGGGTAAGCTTGGCGGCTATTTTGCTTAAGCGGTGGGGTGCGTTAATGCGTCAAAAACTCGTTGCCGGTAACTGGAAAATGAACGGCTCCAAGGCCGGCACCCGTGCGCTGATCGAGGGTATCAAGCACGGCATGGCATCGGTAACGGCGGCACGAGTTGTAGTCTGCCCGCCGGCGGTCTATCTGGCCGAGGCTGAGTCGTTGCTACAGGGTACCGGCATTGCCTTGGGGGCGCAAAACGTCAGCGCCGAAGAGCCCGGTGCCTATACCGGCGAGATCGCCACCGCCATGCTGCTTGACGTCGGCTGCAGTTACGTTATCGTCGGGCACTCGGAGCGGCGCACCCTGTATGCGGAGACGGATGAGTTGGTGGCAAGGAAATTCGCCCAGGCACTGCGTAGCGGGCTCAAGCCCATATTGTGCGTAGGCGAGTACCTGGAACAGCGCGAACAGGGCAACACCGAGGCCGTCATCGCGCGCCAGTTGGATGCCGTGCTCGGCCTTAGCGGCGTGACGGCCTTCTCCCATGCCGTTATTGCCTATGAGCCGGTGTGGGCGATAGGCACTGGGCGCACCGCCAGCCCGGAGCAGGCTCAAGCGGTGCATGCCTTCATTCGGCAGCGTATCGCCGCGCAGGATGGTACAATAGCCGGCCAACTTCAGATACTTTATGGCGGCAGCGTTAAAGGCAGCAATGCGCGCGAATTGTTTGGCATGCCCGATATCGACGGTGGTTTGATTGGCGGCGCTTCCTTGAATGCAGACGAGTTTTTAACTATTTGCCGAGCGGCAGGATAATCATGTTAACTGTTTTATTAGTCATTGATGTGCTGGTATGCGCCGGCCTGATCGGGTTAATCCTGATCCAACACGGTAAGGGCGCCGATGTAGGTGCGGCCTTTGGCAGCGGCGCCTCGCAAACGGTGTTTGGCAGCCAAGGGTCAGGCTCCTTCCTAACCCGCAGCACGGCTGTGCTGGCGGTACTTTTTTTCATTATCAGCCTGTCCTTGTCTTATTTATACGGGCAGACCCCCCAGAGCAGGAGCGTGGTGGATAGCATGGCGCCGAAACAGGAGAGTGCACCGCCTCAGGACACCGGTACCGGGCTTCCCCCCAGGCCCGCCTCGGACGTGCCTAATGGATCGGCACCCGCAGGGCAGGGGGCCGCCAAGGATACGGTCAACATCCCGGAACTCAACCCCTCCGCCAAGCCAAACAATGCGCCAGCACCGGTAAGCGGGTCGGGTAATGCACCGGCTAACACGCAACAGAAGCCTGCGGATGTGCCTGCGCCGTAACCGTAAGTAAAGCCGATGTGGTGGAATTGGTAGACACGCCGTCTTGAGGGGGCGGTGGCGCAAGCTGTGCCGGTTCGAGTCCGGCCATCGGCACCAATATTGCGCTGCATAGTGCGCGCAGATGCAACGATACTAAGGGAAGTTGGTAAATCGGGATAGGGCTGTCCGTGATAGTCAACTATCTCGCTTGACTTGAGTTGAGTATTTAGCTTAAACACGGTCTAATTGCACTGCCCTTGCGGGGCATGACGCAGTAAGGCTTGAGGCGTTGGTTACTCGTATCATGGGGAAGGCATTTGTTAGAGAATTACCTGCCTATTTTGATTTTTCTGGCCGTAGGCATTTTATTCGGCGTGCTGCCTATCGGCCTGGGCTTTCTATTGGCCCCGCATCGTCCCGATAGCGAGAAACTTTCCCCGTATGAATGCGGTTTTGCCGCGTTTGAAGATACGCGCATGAAATTTGACGTGCGTTACTACCTGGTAGCCATCCTGTTTATCATCTTCGATCTGGAAATTGCCTTCCTATTCCCTTGGGCCGTGGCGCTTAACGAGATTGGTCTGTTCGGCTTCATGGCCATGTTGGTATTTCTCGCCATCCTCGTAATCGGTTTTATCTACGAGTGGAAGAAAGGTGCGCTGGAATGGGAATAGAAGGCATACTGGAAAAGGGTGTCGTCACCACCACCGCCGACAAGCTCATCAACTGGGCGCGCACCGGCTCATTGTGGCCGATGACCTTCGGTCTGGCCTGCTGTGCGGTAGAGATGATGCACGCCGGCGCCGCACGCTACGATCTGGATCGCTTCGGTGTCGTATTCCGGCCCAGCCCGCGCCAATCCGACGTCATGATCGTGGCCGGCACGCTGGTCAATAAGATGGCCCCGGCACTGCGCAAGGTCTACGATCAGATGTCCGAACCGCGCTGGGTGATCTCCATGGGTTCCTGTGCCAACGGCGGCGGTTACTATCATTATTCCTATGCCGTAGTGCGCGGCTGTGATCGCATTGTCCCCGTCGATGTCTATGTGCCCGGTTGCCCGCCTACTGCCGAGGCGCTCTTGTATGGCATTATTCAATTGCAAAACAAGATCAAGCGCACCAACACCATCGCCCGCTAAAGAGTTGCCCCTACTATGTCCGATCTACCTACACTGGCGACCCTGCTGCAACAGCGCTTGCAAGGCTCTCTAAGCAACGTGAAAGAGGCCTTGGGCGAGGTGACTATCGAGTTGCCCGCCGAGAAATTGCTGGATGTATGCACGATCTTGCGCGACGATCATGATTTCGCCTTCGAGCAATTAATCGATCTTTGCGGCGTGGATTACTCCACGTATGGACGCGATTCGCGCGGTGAAATCGGTCTGATTGCCGAGGACGTGATCGAATTTCCCGATTATCCCGAAGAGGTGTGGCAAGGGCCGCGCTTCGCCGTGGTCTACCACTTGTTATCCCTCAAGCACAACGATCGTCTGCGCGTGCGCATTTTCACCAACGATGACGTACCGGTGGTGGATTCGGTGGTCGATATCTGGGCGGCGGCCAATTGGTTCGAGCGCGAGGCCTTCGACCTCTACGGTATTTTATTCGAGGGCCACCCCGATCTGCGCCGCATCCTCACCGATTACGGTTTTGTGGGCCACCCGTTCCGCAAGGATTTTCCGCTGATCGGCAACGTGGAAATGCGTTATGATCCCGATAAACAGCGCGTGATCTATCAGCCTGTTACGATTCAGAACCGCGTGCTGGTGCCGCGCGTCATTCGCCGCGATCACCGTTATGTGGTGGATAAAGTAAAGGAAAAGGACAGTCGTGGAAATTCGTAATTACACCATGAATTTCGGCCCCCAGCATCCATCCGCGCATGGTGTGCTGCGCCTGGTGCTGGAGATGGACGGCGAGGTGATCCAGCGCGCCGACCCGCACATCGGTTTGCTGCACCGTGCCACGGAAAAATTGGCCGAGAGCAAGCCGTTCAACCAAAGCATCGGCTACATGGATCGGCTCGATTACGTCTCCATGATGTGCAATGAGCACGGCTACGTGCTGGCCATTGAGAAGTTGCTGGGCATTGAGCCGCCGCTGCGCGCCCAATACATCCGTGTCATGTTCGACGAGATGACCCGCATCCTCAACCATTTATTGTGGTTGGGCGCACATGCCTTGGATATCGGGGCGATGACGGTATTCCTCTATGCCTTCCGCGAGCGCGAGGATCTGATGGATTGTTACGAGGCGGTATCCGGCGCGCGCATGCACGCGACCTATTACCGCCCCGGCGGTGTGTACCGCGATCTGCCGGATAGCATGCCGCTGTATAAATCCTCCAAGTGGCATACCGAAAAGGAAACTGCCGAGCGCAACAAAAATCGCCACGGCTCCCTGCTGGATTTCATTGAAGATTTTACCAAACGGTTTCCGACCTATGTCGATGAATACGAGAACCTGCTGACCGACAACCGTATCTGGAAGCAGCGCACCGTCGGCATCGGCGTGGTCACGCCCGAGCGCGCCATCCAACTTGGGTTCACCGGCCCCATGTTGCGTGGTTCGGGTGTTGAGTGGGACCTGCGCAAGAAGCAGCCGTATGAAGTTTACGACCGCTTGGATTTTGACATCCCGGTGGGTGTCACCGGTGACTGCTACGACCGCTATCTGGTGCGTGTCGAGGAGATGCGCCAATCCAACCGCATCGTCAAACAATGCATAGATTGGCTGCGCGCCAATCCCGGCCCGGTCATGATCGACGACAATAAAATCGTCCCGCCGCGCCGCGAAAAAATGAAGGGCGACATGGAAGCGCTCATCCATCATTTCAAATTGTTCACCGAGGGCTACTGTGTGCCGGAAGGCGAGGTCTATGCGGCAGTCGAGGCGCCCAAGGGCGAGTTTGGCATCTATCTGATTTCCGATGGGGCGAATAAACCTTATCGTCTTAAGGTGCGAGCCCCTGGCTTTGCGCACCTGGCCGCCCTCGATGAAATGATACGCGGCCATATGCTGGCCGATGTGGTGGCCATCTTGGGTTCGCAGGATATCGTATTCGGAGAGGTTGACCGCTAATGCCGCAAGCTCAAACTAAAGTGCAGAGTGCGTTACTGACGACGGATTTATGTGCGGCTATCGATGCTGAGATTGCCAAGTATCCGCCGGAGGGCAAGCAGTCCGCGTTGCTCGCTGCGCTACGTTTGGCGCAAGAGACTCATGGCGGCTGGCTAAGCACGGAGTTGATGGACGCCATCGCCGGCTATTTGGACTTGCCGCCGATTGCCGTCTACGAGGTCGCCAGTTTTTACACGCTGTATGATCTGAAGCCCGTCGGCAGGCACAAGATCTATGTTTGCACCAACATCTCTTGTATGCTGTGCGGCTCGGGCGAGATACTGGATTACTTCAAGAAGAAGCTGGGCGTGGGCGTGGGCGAGACCACGCCGGACGGGAAATTTACCCTCAAGGAAGTGGAGTGTTTGGCCGCCTGCGCCGGTGCGCCCATGTGCCAAATTGGCAAGCAGTATCACGAGAACCTTACCCCGCAAAAGATTGACCAGATCCTGGCCAAGCTTGATTAACGACGGAGTCGCTAGTGGCAAACGAAGTCTGCTTCCGTAATCTGCACCTGCCTGAATCGTGGACGTTAAAAACGTACCAGGATACGGGCGGCTATGAGGCATGGAAAAAAATTCTCACCGAAAAGACCCCGCCCGATGAGATCATTAATCAGGTAAAAAAATCGGCCCTGCGCGGGCGCGGCGGCGCGGGTTTTCCTACCGGCCTGAAGTGGAGTTTCATGTCGCGCAATGCGCCGGGGCAGAAATACATCGTCTGTAATTCCGATGAGAGCGAGCCCGGCACCTTCAAAGACCGCGACATCATGCGTTACAACCCACACGCTATTATTGAAGGCATGGCGATTGCCGGTTATACCATCGGCGCCACGGTCGGCTATAACTACATGCGCGGCGAATTCTGGGAGCCCTTTGAGCGTATGGAACAGGCGCTGCGCGAGGCGCGCGCGGCAGGTCTACTCGGCAAGAATATCCTGGGTTCCGGCATCGACTTCGACATGCATAACCATCTGGGAGCCGGCGCCTATATCTGCGGTGAGGAAACCGCCTTGCTGGAGTCGCTGGAAGGCAAGAAGGGCTTCCCGCGCTTCAAGCCGCCGTTTCCGGCTACCTACGGCTTATACGGACGCCCGACCATCGTCAATAATTCCGAGACCCTGGCCTCGGTGCCGTCCA
>DATECT010000232.1:0-5753 GCA_035286765.1 Gammaproteobacteria bacterium | reverse complement strand
GCCCTTGAAGGCGATATCGGTTAATGCGGTAAGGGTGTCGGTCATGGGGGATTGCTTATTTGCCAGCTGGAGTCAAAAAGACGAGGCCGGGCAGTTTACTGTTCTAGTGTGGTGTTTCACAAATTTGCTGCAGAATGTAGGTGCGGATTTATCCGCACATTCATATGCGAATGAATTCGCACCTACCACGTATTTCGGACTCAGGACGCTATGTATTTATTTAAGCGGGCCTAAGCGGTGCATTTCGTGCGCGTAACGCACGCTACGGTTAGTCAATAGCTTACTGGATTCCCGCGTGCGCGGGAATGACGGCAACGTACTTAATCGGATTTTCCTAAGGTCTAGGGCGGCGGTTCCCGGCGGCTGGGCACTGCGTTGTTATTTCAAATTAGTCTCCACGGCCTTTTTTGTCAACCAGGAATAGGGTTCCAGTTCGGTCAGGCGCACGCCATTGAGGGAATCCACGCCCTTGTCGAACACCTTATTGGCGTTGGTGTCCTGGTAGACCAGCCGGATGGCAAAGCGCGCCCGCGCCGGGCCGGGCAGGCTGGAGCGGAAATATTCGTTTTCTCTTACGCGATAGGTGAGGATTTTATCCGAGGTATCGAAATACCAAGTGCCGCCTTCGATGCTATTAGGATTGGGTCGGTTCAGTTCGCCTGCGTAATTCTTGGGCAGTTCGCTCAGGTTTAGCATCGGGTTGGTCTTTTGCAGGCGCAGGATGCCGGCCATGTCGTCCTTGGCGAGGTAGCTCGCCAGTTTGATGCTGAGCGCGCTGCGCAGCGTGCCCAGGGTCGATTCCATGGCGGTGCGTTCCGCCTCGACGCGGTTGGCGAATAATTTGTCGGCGGCCACGATAAACAAGATGCTGACGATGACGGCCACGATGGCGAGTTCGAGCAAGGAGAAGCCGCGTTGTTTGGAGTGTTTGCCCGGATTAGGTTTCGGTAAATTCATTCTGGAGTGGCGCCCACAAATTCGCTGCAAAATGTAGGTGCGGATTTATCCGCACATTCATATGCGAATGAATTCCATATGCGAATGAATTCGCACCTACTAGAGGTGTTAAATCCCCCCTGCTCCCCTTTGTTAAAGGGGGGGTAGGCCGCAGCTTGATAAAGAGGGGTGGACCGTGGGGGCTTGATACAGGGAGTTGGCTGCAAGCGAGGGGGATAGCTGTCAATCAGCATTAACTGCTGCCCCTGGCCGCGCGGGCCAGTTCCCACATGGGCAGGAAGATGCCCAGCGCCAGGATCAGCACCATGATGCCGATGGCGACCATGAGTATCGGTTCGATGGCGGCGCTGAGGCTCTTGATGTCGTAGTCGACCTCGCGTTCGTAGAATTCCGCAACCTCCAGCAGCAGGGTATCGACGGCGCCGGTATCTTCACCCACCGAGATCATTTGCAATACCAAGGGGGTGAACATGCCGCTGAGTGTGGCGGTGCGGGTGAGGCTTTCGCCGCGCTCAATGCCGTTGCGCATGCTCAGGATGCGCTCGGCGATGTAGTCGTTGTCGATGGCCTTGGCGACAATGGTCAGGCCCTGCACCAGCGGCACGCCGGTGCGCGAGGTCATGGCGAAGGAGCGCGCGTAGCGCGCGAGGATGGAGCGGCGGATGATGTTGCCGATGAGCGGTATTCTGAGTTTGAATTTGTCCCAGCGGTATCTGCCCTGTTCGGTCTTGACGTAGGCGCGCGCGCCCACGATGAGCAAGGCCAGGCCGACCAGCAGGTAAGGCCAGAAGGTGACGAAGAAATTCGATATGCCGATGAGTATGCGCGTGGCCAGCGGCAAATCAACATGGAAGCTTTTGAATATTTTGGCGAAGTTCGGGATGACGAACATGTTGATGATGGTGATGGCGACGGCGATGGCGGTCAGCACGATGATGGGATAGCGCAGCGCCGCCTTGATGCGGTCGCGCGTATCTTTTTCCAGTTCCAGGTATTTGGAGATTTGTAAAAATACTTCGTCCAGCCGCCCGGTGTTTTCGCCCACTTGCACCAGGCTGATGACGAGGCTGGGGAATATCTGCGGGTGGCGCGCCAGCGAACTGGACAGGTCGCGCCCGGACTCCAGGTTGTGGGTGACATCCTGCAACGCCCGTCCCATGACCGGGTTGCGCGTGGACTCGGCCAGCCCCGACAACGCCTGGGTAATCGGCACGCCGGCCTTGGTGAGGGTGTGCATCTGATGGCTGAACAGGATCAGGTCGGACAGGTTGGGCCGGCGGTTGGCAAGCTGCGTGCGTAGCAGGGCGAGCACGTCCTGCTGCGCGCGCGCCGGGATGATGTCGATGGGGGTGACGCCGCTATTGAATAATTGGCCGGCGACTACGTCGGCGGAGCTGGCCTCGACATTGCCTTCGACGAGATCGCCGCGCGGGTTGCGGCCTTGGTAATGGAACAGCGCCATATGAATATGCCTAAGAATGCGCCTTTTGCCCTAATACGGTGTTGCAGCACTTTCTCGAGTGCTCACATACTATTTGTATGCTCCGCTTCTCGGCAGCGCTGCGCCTTGTCTTATGCCAAAATCCACAATTCCTAGGCGTACTCATATTTAGTGCGTGACCTGGGCCATTTCAAGCGTGGCGCCGATGCCGCTGGCGACGCGCATGGCCTCGTCCAGCGTGGTAATACCTTGGCGCACGTAATCGAGCGCGCCGTGGGTCAGTGAGGCGTTGCCGAGGCGTTGCTTGGCGAGCTGGGCGAAGCCGTGGGCGTTGTCTTTACGCAAGGATTCGGCCAAGGCCTCGTCCATTTCCAGCAATTCATACACGCCGATGCGCCCGTGGTAGCCGGTGTTGTTGCAGTGCGAGCAGCCGGTGCCGTGTTTGCATTGCAGGGTGTGCAGTTCTTCGCCCAACACCGCGCGCAGCCAGGCGCTCTGTTGCGCGTCGGGCGTGGCGGGCTCGCTGCACGATTCGCAGATACGCCGCACCAGGCGCTGCGCCATGATGGCCTGTAAAGCGGCGGCTACCAAATAGCCTTGCGCGCCCATGTCCAACAGGCGGCTGGCGGTGCTGATGGCATCGTTGGTGTGCAGCGTGGAGAGTACGAAATGGCCGGTCATGGCGGCGCTCAGGCCGATCTCGACGGTTTCCCGGTCGCGCATCTCGCCGATCAGGATGACATCCGGGTCTTGCCGCAACGCGGAACGCAGCACGCGCGCGAAGGTGAGGTCGATGCGCGGGTTGACCTGCACTTGATTGATGCGCGGCAGACGGTATTCCACGGGGTCTTCCACGGTGATGATCTTGGTCTCTACTTCGTTTAGCTGGGACAGCGCGGCGTAGAGCGTGGTGGTTTTGCCGCTGCCGGTGGGGCCGGTGACCAGCACCATACCGTGCGGGCGCTGGATCAGGCGCTGGAAGCGCTGCAGGATATCCGCCGGCATGCCCAGTTGATCGAGGTTAAGCAGCCCGCCGGATTGATCGAGCAGACGCATGACCACCGATTCGCCGTATTGCACGGGCATGGTGGAGAGGCGCACATCGATGGTGCGGCCATGCACGCGGATATTGAAGCGGCCATCTTGCGGCAGCCGTTTCTCCGAGATGTCGAGGTGCCCCATCAGCTTTAGGCGCGACACCAGGGCCGAGGCGATGCGCTTTTCCTTCATTACTTGTTCGTGCAACTCGCCATCGACGCGCTGGCGGATGCGCAGCACGGTTTCATCGGGCTCGATGTGAATGTCCGAGGCGCCGATCTGCACGGCGTCTTCAAATACCGATTGCAGCAGTTTAACCACCGGTGCGTCGGCCAGGCCTTCGGATTGGGCAAGCTGGGTAAGGTCGTAGTCATTCTCCGACATCTCTTCGCCGAGTTCCTCGGCAAAGCCGCTGATCTCCTCGGTGCGGCGGTAGACCGTGTCGATGGTGCGCAATAATTCCGACTCGCGCACCACGGCGAGCCGTATCTGCTTCTTGAGCAGGCGCGCGAGTTCGTCGTAGGCGAAAATATCGGTGGGGTCGGCCATGCCGATCAGGTATTCGCCTTGCACCACATCGAGCAGTATGGCCCGAAAACGCCGCGCATAGGTCTCGGGGATGAGGCGCACCAGTTCGGGCTTGAACTTGTAGTACTTCAAGTTAATAAAGGGTAATTGCAGTTGATGCGACAGGAAATCGAGGAGTTTGTCTTCCTCAATATGGCCGTTCTCGATCAATACCCGGCCCAGCTTGCGCCCGCTTTTTTTCTGCGCGGCCAGGGCCGCCGTGAGTTGATTTTCGGAAATGACCTTGTGCTCGACGAGCAGTTCGCCGATGCGTATTTTCTTGCGCGGGATCATGGCCCGCTCGCTTGCAGGGCGCGCAGCCTGCCGTTGACGTAATCCTGTAGCGTGGTAGTGAGCGTCTGGCTATCCAGCGCACGTTGATAGGCTTGGCGCGCCTCGCTGCGCTTGACGGTGGCCTCCAGGGAGATGCCCAGGCCCATCCACCATACGCCCTGCCGGGGTTGCTGGGCCAAGGCGCGCTGATAAGTCTGTACCGCCTCATCATGGCGCTGCACGCGCTGATAGAGCGCGGCCAGAAAGGCCTGATAGTCGGCATCGGCGGTTACCGCAGGCAATTCTTTTTCCAGGGCGGTGATGGCGCCGTCGATATTGCCCTGCTCCACCAGCACCCGCGCATAGCGTCTGATCAGCGCAGTGTTATGGGGGGCGAATTTAATGCCCTCGTTCAGTAACGCGGCGGCCTCGTCGAGCCGGCCTGATTCGACCAATAGATCGGCGAGCGTCTCGCGTGCCTGAGAGTATTGGGCATCCTGCGTCAGTGCCTGGCGCAGTAGATTCTCGCCGCCGCCTTGGCCTAGCCGTAATAGGTTTAACGCCTCCTGATGGCTCTGCTCGGCCAGGTCGCGCGGTGTGGGATTGCGCAATTTTTTATTGATAGTGACCTTGGAGGCATCCGCCGGGGGAGGCTGTTGCTCAGGTGCGGCAGCGGTCGTGGTCTCCGCAGCAGGCAGTTCGGCGGCCTTGGCGGGCGCGGCAGCGGCGCTGGTGGAGGCTAGCGGATAAAGATCGATCACCAGGCGATGATTATAGTTCTGGTGGGGCGGGAGCGTAAAAGCCGTTGCCTTAACCGCTGCTTTGAGGCCCAGGGTAACGCGCAAGCCCTTGTCATAAGACTCGCTTTGTATATGGCTAATGAAGCTGCGGTTTAGCTCCGACGGTTTGAGCGGTTGGGCGAGTGCGGCATCTTCCAGGTCTAGCACTAAGCGATCCGGATTAGTGAGTTCAGTCAATCGATAGCTCAGCGCACGATCGGCATCGAATATGAGCCGCGTATGATCGGGCTGCACCAGGCTGCGCATGCGCGCGATCTGTGCCGTGCCGCTGTTGACGGCGGGGGCAGCTTCGGCAGGCGCGGGATCGACCTTCATGAGCGGCACCGGCTCCGCGGCGCTGTCGGCAGGGTTTGCCTCGGTGAGGTCGGATTGCGGGGGCTCAGGGGTTGCCGGCTCAATGGTTGCCGGGGCCGCGGCAGGCGATTCAGGCGGCGGCGCAGGACTTGCCGATGGAACGGGTGGCGTCTCGACTGGCGCTGTTGTTGGGGGAGACGGCGCCGTTACAGGCGCTATTGCCGCCGGCGGGGCAACAGATGTAACCGCCACCGGCTCAGGGGGCAAAGGCGCACGGCCTGCGGATATAAAGTGCCATAGCAATACCGCTACTACACCGAATACCGCGAGGCTGATTCCCCACACTAAACGGGGAGGGATAGTGCGTTCCGGTGGTGCGGCCG
>DATECT010000231.1:0-7712 GCA_035286765.1 Gammaproteobacteria bacterium | reverse complement strand
AAATAGGCCGGGTATTGAGCACGCGCAACAGCAGCGCCGGACGGTCATAGAGGTCTGTTAACAAGCCATAACCGCCGATGGAATCTTCACCGAGCCGGGATACTACGGCGGTTTTGCCCACTAATAGACGCCTGTAGGCCTGCCGCACGTCGTGGGGAAACGCCATGGCATCGGGCTGATGGAGGCTTACCGCTAAATGGGTTACCGCCGCCAGGCGGGCTATTTCGCTGTTATCCAGATAGCGGCCCATGATTAGCGTGCCGCGCAATGGACCCGTGCGCTCCGTGGTTAAAATGGGCCGTGCGGCGACCAGCATGGGTCCGGCGGGTAACAGCGCAATCCCCGCGACGCTCGGGCGCAAGTCATCGCTATGAAACAGCAACGGATTCGAGCCGGTAAAATAATGGCGCAGTGCGTCCGGAACAGGGGAGGTGGTTTTTTCCGCCAAATCAAAAGTCTTGCCAAACACAATCTGCCCGGCAGGATCGATAAACAGGATAAGATTCAGGCGCAGCTCCGAATAGGTGGCATCGGGCAGGTTACGTTTAATATAGTCGGGGTTGGCGTCCTGTATGAAGCTATAGGATTCATCCCATGCCGCCCAATCGCCGACCTGGCTGTTTAAGGAAGATAGGTCGTCGGATAAGGCATCTTGCACGCGCTGCACATTGCGCCGTGTGTCTTGTTCTTCCAAATCGGAAAAACTCCGCACCAAAATAACCTGAGAGGCCGCGTAGACGATAAGCAGGAAACCGGCCAATGCCGCGGTAAGGATAATAGTGGCCTTATTACGAAGCATTATGTGCTCGTCCTTAATTAGCGAGCGCCGGTCTATTATGCCGCGCTTGGTTCATATAGAGGTTCTAAATGGTTCTGGCACCCCGGCCACGCCTGCGCAACGGTCTTTAATAAGAGGGCAGGAGGGTTATATCGGGTCCCTGTTAGTTATCGGGCGATAGGGGAGCAAGCTTTAGGCCCGCCGGGGCTTAACGGAGGCGCTGCCTTGGCTGGCCAATGGAAGCTACCCGAGTATGATAATGGCCTGACCGGTTAGCGCAGGCTATTCGCTTGGAGGGCTATATTGATGGCAAAGGCCGCCTTTACCCCTTCCGCGGCGGCGACAATGGCGAGTTGCACGTCGCGCGAGGCATCGCCTACCACATACAAGCCGGGTACTGCGGTCTCTTCAAGCTGGCCGGTTTCCACACCGTGCTGCGTGGGAACCTTACAGCCAAATTGCACCGCTAGGTCAGAACGTTGACCCTGGCCCAGGCTAAACAATAACGCGCTGCGTTCAAGTATCTCGCCACTGGTAAATACAATACGCTGCAAGCTACCGTCAATCCTTTCAAGCCGCGCAATAGGTGCTTCATTTAGGCCAATATTGTAGCGCGCGAGCTGCTTTTTCTCCGCGCCGGTAAAGCCGGCCTCACCATCCGTGCAAAGCACGAAGTTGTTACTCCAGTTGGTGAGGCCAACCGCATATTGTATGCCGGACGGCCCACGCGCATAGACTGCGAGCGGCTGATCGCGCACCTCCCAGCCGTCGCAATATGGACAGTGAAAAACACTGCGGCCATAGAGTCCATCGAAACCTTCGCTGTTGGGCATTTTATCCACAATGCCGGTGGCAAGCAGGAGTTTGCGGCTGGCCAGCCGTGTGCCATCATCCAGGCCAACTTCAAAGTGGCTATTTTTTCGCGCGGCATCGGTGACCAATGTCTGCCATAGTTCCATGCCATAAGGGGTAAGTTGATCGCGCGCTGTCTGTGGTAGCTTTGCGGGGTTGCAGCCATCCCACGATAAAAACCCGTGCAGGCTATGGGATGCCGCATTGCGCGGATTGCCCGCATCGCAAACGATGACGCGCCGGCGGCAACGGCCTAAGATAAGGGCGGCGCTCAGCCCTGCCGGCCCCCCTCCCACAATAATGGTGTCGTACATAGCGAGGTTCTTTTCCGCTTCGGCAACCCCGTATTTTAGGCACTGTATGACATAAAGTGCCTTATATATAGCTTAGCATTGTTAGTGCTAGTAATATGAGCTGCAATCGTTAGTGTATTTAGAGGCGGGGATTCTGCGCGGCGGTCATGGCCGCCCTTATTCGGTGTATAATCGGCTGATCTTACCAGTGTGACTATCCCTAGTCTCTAATAGCGGATGAATGCGATCACATTGTGTACGTAACAACAATAGGAAACGCGGAAATCTGCTTTTTATGCCAGCAGCCCAGCAGGCTAGGGAAGCTCTGCTTTATTTAGAGTTTACCTAGGTAGCCCCTGACAGGGTCAGAGGCTGCTTGCGATGCAGGGATGCGCCGCGCTTGCTCAAACATGTAAGTGTTTTAACAATGCAGAAAAACAAGAATCACGTTTTGGCTTTTCGTGCTCAGAGAAGTCCGGGAGGACATATTCGGAGCTTGCCTAGGTGGTCAAATGGATAAGCCCTGCTAGCAAATAATATAAAAAACGGTTAGCGAATACCTTGCAGGTTAGTGCTTGTTAATACCCGGGCTTTCTTAATTTTTGGGCGATATTTTTTCATGACATCATTTCGGGTTACGGCCCTACGGCATATACGGCACGTAGGGCTTTTTTATGCCATATTAGTATTTTGCCTCGTATTGACCATTATGGCCTGGCTTTATGTGGCTCGTGATGTCGAGCTGCGCGACCAGCAGCGTTTTGATAATACCGTTTACGCCACCCAGCAGGCCATCGAGCGTCGCACAGAAACCTATATTCACTTGCTACGGGGGTTGCGGGGGTTGTTCGCGGCAAGCAGCCATGTCAGCTATGCCGAATTTAACGCCTACTTACAAGATACCGGCCTCACTAAGCATTACCCCGGTCTTAATAGGATAGGTTACTCACCCAAGGTGGGCGGGAACGAGAGGCAGCAATATATACATGCCAGCCGGCAGCAAATCTCCCCAAATTACGATATTACCCCTAGTGGGGGCCGCCCGGAGTATTTCCCCAATGCGTATCTTTATCCGGCCCCCGGCAAGGGTGACCGGCACGGTTTGGGCTACGACGAATTAGTCGACCCCGTGCGCCGTGCCGCGCTGCTGCGTGCCGCCGATACCGCGCAGCCGACAGCGAGCGGCAAGATCATGCTTTATAGTGACCATGGGAAGCAAGGCAGTCCCGGCTTTATTATTTACATTCCTATATATCGTCATGGCGATGCTATTGATACGGTCGAACAGCGCCGTAATGCCTTGCAAGGCCTCATCCACGGTGAATTTGCCACGGATGATTTGTTGCAAGACATTTTTACCAAAAATTCCGGGGTTACCATTGATTTCGAAATATTCGATGGCATGCAACTTACCATAGAACATTTATTGCATGATGATGACCGCCTGCTGCGCGCCGGCAGTCAAATTTACCATTCGCGCTTTAGCCGGACGTTAACGACTAATGTCGCCGGGCGTGATTGGACACTGTATTTTTCCAGTCTGCCAAGCTTCGATCTGACATCGGAACGGCAAACCCCGCTCTTGATTCTCCTGAGCGGCTTGCTAATGAGTTGTTTGCTGGCCGGGCTCATAGCCCTAAAGAGCAAAAATGTCAGGGAACATAATGAGGCTGCCGAGGCCCGCCACCGCTTGGCCTCTATCATGGAGACCACCACCGATTTCATCAGTTTCGCTGATCTGGATAAGCAAACACTCTATATCAACGAAGCAGGCAGGAAGATGGTCGGTGTTAAGGAGCAGGATGTGCCGCTGTTGAGCTTCGCCGATCTGTCGCCGCCATGGGCCTACAATATTATCAGCAACGAGGGCATACCCGCCGCCATGCGCGACGGTGTATGGTATGGGGAGACGGCGCTAGTAAGCGGCGACGGGCGCGAAATTCCAATCTCGCACGTTATCATCGCGCATAAAAGAGCCGACGGCACAGTGGAGTATCTTTCCACCATCGCGCGCGATATCACCGAGCGCAAACAGAATGAACTGCGCCTCACTTATTTGGCCCAGTATGACATGCTCACGGGCTTGCCGAATCGCAACCTGTTCTATGATCGCCTCGCGCACGCCATGGCGCGCGCCGTGCGTAGCGAACATTTGATGGCACTGATGTTTTTGGATCTGGACCGCTTCAAGGATATCAACGATACCTTGGGCCACGGCATCGGCGATCAGGTTCTCAAAGGCGTAGCGGAGCGCTTAAAGGTGTGTCTGCGCGAAGTCGATACCATCGCGCGCCTGGGTGGAGATGAATTTACCATCGTATTGGAGGAGATAACCCAGGTGGAGCAGGCCGTCACCGTGGCGCAAAAAATCCTTGATACCTTAGCGCATCCGCAAATTATCGAGGGCGAGGAAATTTTCGTATCGACCAGTATCGGTATCATTCTCTATCCGCTACATGCGGATGACATCGACAGCATGCTGAAAAAGGCCGATATCGCGATGTATCAGGCCAAGGCGCAAGGCCGCAACAACTATCAATTTTACGCCCCCGACATGGCAGGGCCTGCCACCGAACGCGTAAGCATGGAGAGCAAACTGCGCCATGCCTTGGAGCGTGATGAACTTACCCTTTATTATCAGCCTCAAATCGATCTTAAAACGGGCCGGATTATGGGCGTGGAGGCCCTGCTGCGTTGGCAACATCCCGAACTGGGTTTAATCTCGCCCGATCAATTTATTAATTTGGCGGAGGATACCGGCCTGATTGTGCCGATAGGCGAGTGGGTGTTAAACAAGGCTTGCCAACAAAATAGGGCTTGGCAGGAGGCTGGTATGGCGCCCTTTCGCATTAGCGTTAACCTGTCCGTGCGGCAGTTCAGACAGGCCAATCTGCTGGAAGTGATTGAAGCGGCCTTGTACAATTCGCGGCTGGCGCCCGAATACCTGGGGCTGGAGATTACCGAAGGGCTGTTGATGGATAATAGCCAGGCCAGCAAGCTGATGTTGGCAGAGCTAATCGCCAAGGGCGTGTATGTCGCCATCGACGATTTTGGCACCGGCTATTCATCACTCAGCTATCTGAAGGAATTCCCCGTGGATGCCCTGAAGATCGATCAATCTTTTATTCAAAATATCACTACCGATACCCATAATGCCGCGATTGCCACCGCCATTATTACCCTCGGCCACAGTCTGAATCTGAGCGTGGTGGCCGAAGGCGTCGAAACCCACGAGCAACTGATTTTTTTGCGCGGCCAAGACTGTGACGCCATACAAGGCTACTTGGTAAGTCCGCCGCTACCCGCCGAGGCCTTTGTTCAGCTGGTGACCGATGACTATCAAGATTTGATCCTGGCCGAGGCTTAGGCATTTTCCGGGGCGGCGGGGCGGATCCCGCTCAAGGTATTGAATGAAGTCGCGCGCGCTGTCTGTATAAAGGCGCGTATAAAGGCAGCATTTATTTGCTCGGCACGCACCGCCGCATAGAGCGTGCCCCACATGCCGGTGCTGCTGAGTGGACGGGCGGCAACATAATTATAGGCCAGATAGTCGGCCACTACCCAGTTAGGCAACGCCGCCACGCCGCGCTGGCTGGCCACCAGTTGCATGATCATCAGGGTGAGCTCGGTGGTGCGCTGGGCCAGCGGTTCGATACCCGCCGGGTGCAGGAAATGACGAAAGATATCCAGGCGGTTACGCGGCACGGGATAGGTGATCAGCGTCTCCGTCGCCAAGTCCTGCGGCGCTATCCAGTCACGGGCGGCCAAGGGGTGATCGCAGGCCATCACCAGCAGGGCCTGATAGCCAAACAGCGGTTCGTAGACCACGCCGGCAATATCCTGGCTATCCGAGGTAATCACCAAATCAACGTCGCCCTTGAGCAGGGCGGGGATGGAGTCAAAATTGAAACCGGCGGAGAGATCCATCTTGATCTCCGGCCAGTGCTCGCGGAAGGCGTCCATGCTCGGCATCAGCCACTCAAAGCAACTATGGCACTCCAGGGCAATATGCAGACGTCCGCCCGCGCCGCCGACGAGGTGCATGACCTCCTGCTCAGCTAGACGCACTTGCGTCAGGACTTGCTCGGCCAGCGCCAGTAAACGTTCTCCGGCGGGGGTAAACCGCAGCGGGCGGGTCTTGCGCAGGAACAACTTGGCGCCATAATGCTGTTCCAGGGCCTTGATTTGGTATGACAGGGCGGATTGGGTCAGGTGCAATTGCTGCGCGGCCAGGGCCAGGCTACCGCAGTCGCGTAAGGTGTGAAGGGTATGGAGGTGACGGAGTTCTAGCATTCGCTCATCTTAAATTATTTTCATGTTAAAAGTGAAAATTTTGAAATTGATTCACTTTTAACGAAAGGGCACACTACCCGCCAATGGGGCATAAAAATTTATTTATTTAGGAGTTAGCTATGACGATTGCACATAATCTGGGTTTCCCCCGCATCGGCGCGCGCCGCGAGATGAAGCGCACGGTGGAGAGTTATTGGAAGGGTGAATTAAACGTAGAGGGTTTGCAGGCCGTGGGCCGCGAATTGCGCGCCAGGCACTGGAAGCTGCAGGCCGACGCAGGTCTGGACTTTGTGCCGGTCGGCGATTTCACCTGGTACGACCACGTACTGGATATGTCGGCCCTGCTCGGCGTGGTGCCGGCGCGCTTCGGCGACGTGCATGGAAGCACTAGTGTCGCGGGAGGCAGGACGCCGGGAGCGACCAAGGTGGACGGTAACGTCGATCTCAACACCTATTTCCGCATGGCGCGCGGCCGCGCCCCGGGCGACAAGGCCGGTAGTGCCGATACCTTCGCCTGCGAGATGACCAAGTGGTTTGATACCAACTACCACTACATCGTGCCGGAGTTTACCGCCGATCAGTCCTTCCGCGTGGCCTCCGACAAGCTGTTCAGCGACCTGGCCGAGGCGCAGGCCCTGGGTTACCGCGCCAAGCCGGTGTTGGTCGGCCCGCTGACCTACCTGTGGCTGGGCAAGACCAAGGGCGCGGCGTTTGATAAGTTAAGCCTATTGGAGCGTTTGCTGCCGGTCTATAGCGAGTTGCTGGGCCGCTTGAAGGCGCAGGGGGTGGAGTGGGTGCAGATCGACGAGCCCATCCTGGCGCTGGATCTGCCCCAAGAGTGGAAAAACAAATTCGAGGCGGCCTATCACTCGCTGCAGGCGGCGGGCTTGAAAATACTGGTCGCGACCTATTTTGCCGCGCTGGAGGACAACACCGCGCTGGCCTGTCGCCTGCCGGTGGACGGCCTGCACATCGATGTGGTGCGCGCGCCGCAGCAATTAGGGCCGGTGCTGGATCAACTCCCGCCGTACAAGGTGTTATCGATCGGCATGGTCGATGGGCGCAATATCTGGCGCACCGATTTAGATAAGGCATTGACCGTGCTGGAAGGCGCCAAGGCCCGCTTGGGCGAGCGCCTGTGGGTGGCGCCGTCGTGTTCCTTGCAGCACAGCCCGGTGGATCTGGCGCTGGAGACGGAGCTGGATGAGGAGTTCAAGTCCTGGCTGGCCTTCGCCGCGCAAAAAGTGATAGAGGTCGTTACCTTAAAGCACGGCTTAGACGCCGGACGTGCCGCCATTGCCAAGGAGCTGGCCGAGAGCAATGCCGCCGTGCAGTCGCGCAAGACCTCGGCGCGCATTCACCGGCCCGCGGTGCAGGCCCGCCTCAAGGCCTTGACCGAGCAGGCCGGACGCCGCAGCGGTGCCTATGCCGCCCGGCGCAGCGTGCAGGAAAAACTGTTAAATCTGCCGTTATTCCCCACCACCACCATCGGCTCG
>DATECT010000230.1:0-10168 GCA_035286765.1 Gammaproteobacteria bacterium | reverse complement strand
CCGCCCAGTTCCTGATAGGTTTCAGTGCGCGCGCTTATTCCTACGCTTGCCTCCAGATAGGTGCGGGCCTTGCCCCACAAGCGATTGCGCGCGGCTAAGCGTCCCAGCGTGAGCAACAAAACGGCATTCTTAGGGTGCTGTTTGAGCAGGTCTTCGGCATAGGCCAGTTGCTTGGCGGGGTCGGGGCCTTGTATCAATCCATACTGATAAATCAGGCTCTCGTTCCAGTGGCTCTTCAAGGCCTCGCGGATGACAGCCTCGCACTGTAACTCCTCGCCCAGTATGCGTAGCTGCTGCGTGTAGCTGAGCAGGATTTCATCCGCTGTACGCAGACGCTTGGGGATGCGCCGCCAATTATCATACAGAGACTGCATATCCTGGGTGCGCGCGGCGCGGGTAATCACTTCCGCATAGGCGTGTGTCTCCAGCCGATCGGCCTCCGCGACGTCGATGATATGGCGTTTACGCAATTCGGGCATTAATTCGAGTAATGCTCGCCAGTCATGTAACTCGCTATACAGTTTCATCAGCAGCTTCAGCACATAGCTGTGTTTGGGGGCGAGCTGGCGCAGATGCCGTAGCGTGGCCAAGGCCTGTTCCAACTGATGATGGCTGAGTTGCAATTCGGCCTGGGTCAGGCCCACCGCGATGTCGGCGCCGGGCGTGCTTTGATGGGCCAGGCGCAAATAGTTGTCGCGCCGCTCATAGGCGCCCAGCCGTTGCGCGGCGCGCGCAGCGGCAAGGTAATGGAGCAGCGGCGGTTCGCCCAGGTCGGCATATTTGATGAGGGTTTGTTCGGCGGTCTGCCACTCGCCCTCTTCCAATTGGATAAGCCCGCGGGTGAGTGCGGTACGCGCCCGGTTCATTCTTCTATTGCGCTGCCAGACCCGCATGCGGCGCGGCATATCCCAGGCATTTACCAGTAGCCGGATCAGGTAATACAACAGGGCGAAGCCGAGCGCCAGGGTGATCGCCGCCAGGGTGAGCGTGGTTTCCAGCTTAAACGTGCCGTGGCTGATTAAAATATAACCGGGGTCGTTGCGCGCGATGACGGCGATGCTCACCGTGATGAGCAATACGATTATGGCGGAGACGAGTAATCTCATAAGGGCGTAGCCTGAGAGGCATCCGGCGGCAGCATGGGGCCATCGGCGGGTGGGATGGGTTCATCCTGATTGGGCGATGCGCCGTCTGGCGCCGGATTGGCATCCGTGGCGGCAGGGGGCTGGGACGTGCTTTGCTTGACCTTATCGTGCAACACGATAAGGGTGCCGGAGATTTCCGGCAAGGGCGGATTAATATCGGCCTGTTCGAGGCGGATCAGGGTATCGAGCAGCGCACCGGTCTCGCGCGCCTGGATATTGAAATAGCGCTGGAGCCAATGGCGCGCGGTGGCCAGGCTGGCCCGGAAGTTTTGCCCATCATGGCGCAACAATGCGAGCCGGGCAGACTCCAGTTGCAGGCGCAGATTTTGATAAAGGAAGTAACTTTGCTTAGGTGCAATAAGCGGGGCGGCGGGCTTATCGCTATAGCGCACCACCACTAAACTTTTGAGTTCGCGCCAGACCTTGGGCAGCAGGTTTCTCCAATCGCCGGCAGAGGGCTTGTCCAGCGTTTTGGGCAGTTCCTGCATGGCGGCGGCAAGCGGGATCTGTTCTACATGGTCAGCCAGTTGTTGCAGGGTAAGCGCCATGGCGGGGATGTCGGCGAGTTTGATGTTGGAGAGGGCATTGATATCGTTGGCCAACAGAAATTTTATTTCATCGTTGTTGGGGTCTTTTGTTTCGTCTACGCGCTGGAATGCCGCATCAAGGGCGGCAATGGCGCGCGGGATATCCTGTTCAAGCAGCAGATATTGATGGGCCAGCCGGGTGAGCGACTCCGCTTCGACCAGGACTTGCGGCACTCCGGTTTTTTGATTGATCTCGGTGCGCAGTGCTTGCAGGGTAGCGTGAAACGCCTGCTGTTGATCCTGTAGAGACTTTAACCTGTCGTCTAATTTGGCGCTGACCGCGCTGGTTAATTGTTGTGCCTGCGACTGGGTTTCATTTAGCCGTGCCTGCGTTTGTTCTAATTGGGCGGTCATCGCTTGTTGGGCATTATTCATCTGCCGCCATGC
The DNA here is from genome assembly GCA_035286765.1 of Gammaproteobacteria bacterium. Lineage (GTDB taxonomy): Bacteria > Pseudomonadota > Gammaproteobacteria > SURF-13 > SURF-13 > DATECT01. The sequence goes on along the minus strand of DATECT010000230.1, from coordinate 8,049 downwards.
CAAGTAGGCGCCGGCGCTGGCGCCGATCGCAATCAGAATACTAAGAATGGCTACCGGGGTGGCCCAGTAACGCGGGCGGGTTGCGCGGATTTCGGTTGGCTGCGTTTCGTTAGCGGTGTCGGTGGCGGGTGGGGTGGGGGCGGCTGGATCATCGGGCGGGGTAGGGGTAGTGCTAGTCATGCTGATTCCCTCCTTGTGCGGCGGTTATGATCGCTTCGACCAGTGCCTCGTCACAGGCCTCTTTGCTTACCGTGGGAGGCCGTTTAAACCCGAACTCCTGGGCCAGCTCCACCATGCGCTCGCTGATTACCACGAGGGGAAGCTGGCGCAGGCGCTGCTGGCCGCGCGGGCCTGCCATGTCAAACAGATTACGCAGTCCGTCATTGCTGGTGACCGTGACCACATCGATTTCGCCGCGTTCCAAGGGCCGCAGCAGTGCCTTGTCGTCCACCTCCGGTCTGGTGCGCCGGTAGACTTCGGCATATTCCACGTGGGCCCCACGTTGTTTGAGCGTGTCGGCGAGAAATTCGCGCCCGCCCTCGCCGCGAAAAATAATAATGCTTTTGTCGCGCACGTCCTGCATTTCTTCCAAGGCCAATAACGCCTCGCTGTTGAATTTCTCGCTGGGACAGATATCGGCGCACAAGCCAAATTGTTCCAGTTCCTTCGCAGTGCGCATGCCGACCGTGGCAAGTTTGAGGTGCGGGGGAAGCGCGCGCTGTGCCAGGATCAAGCCCATGCCCTGACTCACCGCATTGGCGCTGATGAAAATCGCTATATCGAAATCATCCAGGCGATTGATGATAGTGAGCAGCCGGGAGGGATCTTCCGGCTCCGCGATATCCAGCACCGGGAACAACAGCACCTGCCCGCCTTGGGCATGAATAAGGTCGCAGAGCCCTTGGGCTTGATGGGCCGGGCGGGTGACCAAGACGCGTACTTTATTCAGGGCAGGTTTTCCTGGGTTAGGCGAAGCGCTCATCAGCATAAATGTCCTTTAGAATGGTACGGGCTCCCCTTGCCAGTAGATCGTCTGCCAGTGCAACGCCAAGTTTAGCCGCCTCGTGCGCAGGCCCGCTAATTTTACCGCGCACGATCTCGCTGCCATCGGGGCGGCCCACTAGGCCGCGCAGCGTGAGCGTGTCGGCTGCCAGTTCGGCATAGCCCGCGATGGGGACTTGGCAACCGCCTTGCAGTTGTTGATTCATGGCGCGTTCGGCATGCACACAAGTATAGGTAACGGGGTCGTGCAATACATTGATTAGTTCGTGGGTGGAGGCATCATCGCTGCGGCACTCGATGCCGATAGCGCCTTGCCCAATGGCGGGCAAGCTTACTTCGGGTGATAAATATTGGGTGATGCGTTGGCTAAAGCCTAAGCGCAGCAAACCCGCTGCGGCAAGAATAATGGCATCGTATTCGCCGTTATCCAGTTTATTCAAACGGGTGTTTACATTCCCGCGCAGGGTAATGATGTTAAGGTCAGGGCGATGTTCGTGCAGTTGCGCCTGGCGCCGCAAACTGGAGGTACCCACCCGCGCCCCGTGCGGTAAATCTTCAAAGCGTGGGTAGCTGTTGGATACAAACGCGTCGCGCGGGTCTTCGCGCTGGCCGATCACCGGCAGATACAGGCCATCGGGAAATTCCACCGGCACGTCTTTCATGGAGTGCACCGCAATATCGCTATAGCCTTCCAGCAGGCTCAACTCCAATTCTTTTACAAACAGGCCCTTGCCGCCGATCTTGGCGAGCGGTGCGTCCAGGATTTTATCGCCTTGTGTGCTCATGCGCACCAATTCAACGTGCAGGCCGGGGTGCGCGGCAAGCAAGCGGTCGCGGACATGTTCGGCCTGCCACAGGGCGAGTGGGCTTTTACGGGTGGCGATACGCAGTGTGTGTGTGGTCATGATTAACCATTATAATTAAAGGCACTAATGCTAAGGGTAGATGCGGCGCTAAGCAATCTTAAACGTGGGTCGAAGAATTATAATTGTACCTGGAATTCGGCCTGCGCGCTGTAGCTGGTCAGTGCTAACGGGGCGTTGTGTAAAAAGGATTGGAACGCTGGAGTAGTGATTGAACTCTAACTAGGCTATGAGATTGACGGATTGAATAGTCATGCAATGGGCCAAAGTGAGTATGGTGCTGCTGTCCCTCTGTTGGCCCGTATATACCTGGGGCCAAGCCCCCGCGCAGGCGCTGTTATTGGAGGTCACCGGCGTGATAGGCCCGGCGACCGGCGAGTATATCAAGCGTAGTTTGCAGATAGCCCAGGACAGGCATGCCGCCTTGGTCATCGTGCGCATGGATACGCCGGGAGGGCTGGATATCGCCATGCGCCAGATTATCCGCGATTTCATCGCCTCACCGGTGCCCGTGGTGAGCTATGTGGCCCCCAGTGGCGCGCGCGCTGCCAGCGCCGGCACCTACATGCTCTATGCCAGCCACATTGCCGCGATGGCGCCTGCCACCAACCTCGGCGCGGCAACGCCCGTGCAATTGGGCGGCCCGGCAGCGCCTGCGGAGCCGGAGGATCCAAACGGCACCAAGCCAAAAAAGGCCGAGCCGGGCGATGCCATGAGTAAAAAAATGGTCAACGATGCGGTGGCCTATATCCGCGGCCTTGCCCAGCTGCGCGGGCGCAATGCCGAGTGGGCCGAGCAGGCCGTGCGCGAGGCCGCCAGCTTATCGGCGGAAGAGGCCCTCGAACAGCATGTCATTGATTTGATCGCTACTGACATAGCCGACTTGCTTGCCAAGCTCGATGGCCGCAAGGTCAACGTATTGGGGCAGGAGCGCATCCTAAAGACGGCGGGCTTGCAGGTGCAGCGCATGGAGCCTGACTGGCGCACGCGGCTGCTGGCGGTGATCACCGATCCAAATGTTGCCTACCTCCTGATGCTGATCGGCATCTATGGTTTGATCTATGAATTCGCCAACCCCGGCATGGTGTTGCCGGGCGTGGCGGGCGTGGTGTGCCTACTGCTTGCCCTGCTGGCGTTTCAGGTGCTGCCTATTAATTATGCCGGGTTCGCGCTCATGCTATTGGGCATGGCCTTTATTATCGCCGAGGTGTTCATGCCGAGTTTTGGCGCGCTGGGGCTGGGCGGCGTGATCGCCTTTGCCATGGGGTCGATTATGTTACTGGATACCACTACGCCCGGTTTCGGTATTTCCTGGGCGCTGATCGCGGTCTTTACGCTGGTCAGCGCGGGTTTTTTATTTTTAGTCGTCAGCATGGCGCTGCGGGCCCACCGTCGCCCCGTGGTGAGCGGGCGCGAGCAGATGATCGGTAGTCAGGGAGAGGCGTTGGAAGACTTTGATGTAACGGGCAGGGTGAGGGTGCATGGCGAGCTGTGGGAGGCGCGCACGCATGTGCCTTTGCGGCGCGGACAGCGGGTACGTGTCACCGGCCTAGACGGCCTTACCCTGATAGTGAAGGCGGATACAACAACACAAGCGCAGGAGAACTGACATGGTGATGACCTATTCAAGCTATTTACTGATCGGGCTGATTATCGCCTTTTTGCTAAGCGCGATCCGCGTGTTCCGCGAATACGAGCGTGGCGTGGTGTTTCAGTTGGGGCGCTTTTGGATGGTCAAGGGCCCGGGCTTGGTGATCATTATCCCGGTCATCCAGCAGGTGGTGCGCGTGGATTTGCGCACCATCGTGATGGACGTGCCCAGCCAGGACGTGATCTCGCGCGATAATGTCTCGGTGAAGGTCAACGCGGTGATTTATTTTCGGGTGGTTGATCCGCAGAGCGCCATTATCCAGGTTGAAAATTATGAATTCGCTACCAGCCAGTTGGCGCAAACCACGCTGCGTTCGGTGCTGGGCCAGCATGAGCTGGACGAAATATTGGCCGAGCGCGACAAGCTCAATATGCACATCCAGCAAATACTCGATAGGCAGACCGATGCCTGGGGTATTAAAGTGTCGCAGGTCGAGATCAAACACGTCGATATCGACGAGAGCATGATCCGCGCCATCGCCCGGCAGGCCGAGGCCGAGCGCGAGCGCCGCGCCAAGGTGATCCACGCCGAGGGCGAATTACAGGCCTCGGCAAAGCTGCTGGAGGCTGCCCAAGTGCTGGCCCGCCAGCCGCAGGCCTTGCAGTTGCGCTATCTCCAGACGCTTACCGAGATAGCCGGCGGTGAGCGCACCTCCACGATCGTATTTCCTTTTCCATTGGATCTGGTTAAACATTATTTAGAGACAACGGTAACAACGCGTAAAAACCCGTGATGGGTAATGGGTAGAAACAGTAACGGGTAATGGGTAAACGGTAATGGGTAAAAGCAAAAATCCATCACCCAATATTAGCCAATTGATGGCACACTCGTCTTCAAGCGCTTGCGCACCGCCGCCAAGTGACGCCGGCTGATCTCCAATCGCTCCGCCACGCCTTGCAAGCAGATTTCAAATTGGCCCTGCGCGTTTTTTTCCATGCCGGTGACAAAACGGTAGGCGACCAGGGCATTGCGATGGACGCGCAAAAAGCGTTCGCCAAACTCCGTCTCCAGAGTCTTCAGCGAGTCTTCAATTAATACCGAGCCTGTTGCAAAATACACCGAGACATATTTCTGGTCGGCCCTAAAATAAATAACATCGGCCACCGGCACCAATTGAATCCTGCCGTGCATGAGGGCGCTGATATGGCTGCGCGCGCGCTGCGTGCTGCCCTGCTGTAAGGCGGTGGCCTGGGCCTGGGTCAGTCTTTTGGCCTTCAACAAGGCGATGGCCAGGCGCTCCGGGTGGATCGGTTTCAACAGATAATCGACCGCGTGGGTCTCGAAGGCGGCCAGGGCGTGATCGCCGAAGGCGGTGGTGAAGATCACCGCAGGCGGAGTGGGCAGCAAGGCTAGGTGGCGCGCCGCCTCCAGGCCGTCCATGCCGGGCATACGGATATCCAGCAGGATCAGGTCAGGTTGCAGTTCCTCGGTCTTGAGCAAGACCTCCTTGCCGTTAGCGGCCTCGCCTATCACGTTATTATCGGCAAGTTCATTGGTAAGCTCGCGCAGGCGCGCGCGGGCCAGGGGTTCGTCGTCGGCGATCAGGATGCGCATGGGGATATTATGGACGTCATTTCACGGAACAGGGAAAACTCAGGTGCACAATATGGCGCAGCGGCGTAGCGTCCTGGTTGGTTTCCACGCTGAGCCTGCCTTGCGCACCGTAATAGGCCTCCAGGCGCTGCCGCACATTGTCCAAACCTATTTTATGGCCCTGGGTGCGGGTAGGGGCGCCGCCCTCGGCCAGAGGGTTAGAAATGACGATATGGATAAGCCCTTTATCGAGATAACTTTTAATAGCGATGGTGCCGCCCTCCGGCAAGGGCTCGATGCCGTGGTAGATAGCGTTTTCAACCAGGGGCTGAATAGTAAGTGCCGGGAGCAGAGCGGCCTGCGGCGCATTATCCACGTCCCAGTCAACGGTGAGCCGGTCTCCCAGGCGCAGCTTTTCAATCTCCAGGTATTTCTTGGTGAGTTCCAACTCGGTGCTCAAGGGTATTTTATTGCGCACATCACTCAAACTGGCGCGGAACAGATCGGCCAGGTTTTGCACCGTCGCCTCGGCAATGTGCGGCTGGCTGCGCGTGAGGCTGGCGATGGTATTCATGCTGTTGAACAGAAAGTGCGGGCGGATGCGCGCCTGCAACGCCTGAATGCGTGCCACCGCCTCGGATTCCAGATTCTTTTTCCATTGGTGCTGCACATAAAAATAGCGCAGCGCCACGGCGCTGACCACGGCGCTGATGCCCAGATTATGCAATAGAAAATCCCGGTGCCACTGGCCGGATAACACCATGCCAAAGAAACTACTTTGCAGCAGCCGGTATACTGTTTCGCTCATGATAACAGTGACGGCCAGCAATAAAATATAGCTCAGCGTGGCGGCATGAGCATTATCGAGCTTGCTCAGCAAGGGGCGGCTGACACACAATAATGCTCCGCTGGTCAGCGCCGTCCACTGGATAAATAAGGAGATGACGCTGAGGTCATTCCAGCGATCGGCATTGCCGTAGGGGCCAAGGGCTAATACGAAGGCTAGCAATTGCGCAATCACCACCAGCGCCAGCACCATGCGTACCCGGCAGAAATTCGGCAGAAACAAATCGTCCAACGCAGGTTTGCCGGTGATTAAACGCATTTGTTTTCGTTAAAATAAGTGCACACGGCAGAATCATACACGGAACCTCTGATTACTTCAGAGGTTCCGCGGCACAAGGATGTGCCGTCATTTTTCATTCATGATAAGTGATTGAAAAATGAAGAAAAGTAAAAATCACATTTTTGCTTTTCGTCTCTGAAAAAATTCAGGGATGAATTTTTTCAGAGTTATCATATTAGCGGCGGGCAATTTAAAAAAGCCCCACCTTCATACGCAACACGTTATACTGTAGCAGCTACTGACCAGCCCCGTGTGGATCTATATGGTTGACAAAACAAGCAAAAAACCCTGGATCGGACGCTTCACCGAACCCACCGATGCCTTTGTCGAGGCCTTCACCGCCTCGGTAAGCTTTGATCAGCGCCTGTATAAATACGACATACAGGGCTCGATCGCCCACGCGCGCATGCTCGCCCATGTCGGCGTGCTCACCCAGGCCGAATGCAAGGCGATCATAGAGAGCCTGACCAGCATCGAGCTGGATATCGAGCGCGGCGACTTTGCCTGGTCAATCGAACTGGAAGACGTGCACATGAACATCGAGACGCGCCTGACGGAGCGTATCGGCAAGGTGGGCAAAAAACTGCACACCGGGCGTTCGCGCAATGACCAAGTGGCGACCGATCTGCGCCTCTATCTGCGCGCCGAAATCGATACTATCAACGCCGAATTGGTACGCCTGCAAAGCGCCTTGCTCGACGTGGCCGAGCGCGAGGCCGACACCATCATGCCCGGTTTTACCCACCTGCAAATCGCCCAGCCGGTCACCTTCGGCCACCACATGATGGCCTGGTTTGAAATGCTCAAGCGCGATGCCGCGCGCCTGCAAGATTGCCGCAAACGGGTCAACATCATGCCGCTCGGCGCCGCTGCGCTGGCGGGTACCAGCTACCCGATAGACCGCGCCTACACGGCCAGTCTGCTGGGCTTTGACGCGCCCGCCGAAAACTCGCTCGATGCAGTGAGCGACCGCGACTTTGCCATCGAGTTCGTGGCCGCCTGCGCCCTGCTCATGGTGCATCTATCGCGCTTTTCCGAAGAGCTGATATTGTGGTCTTCCACCCAATTTGATTTTGTCGACCTGGGCGACAGCTTCTGCACCGGCTCCTCCATCATGCCGCAAAAGAAAAACCCCGACGTGCCCGAATTGGTGCGCGGCAAAACAGGCCGGGTCACCGGCAGTCTAATGGCTCTACTCACCCTCATGAAGGGCCAGCCGCTCGCCTACAATAAAGATAACCAAGAGGATAAAGAGCCGCTGTTTGATGCCGTGGACACCGTCAAAGGCTCTCTGCGCGTATATGCCGATATGATCCCGGCCATGAAGATCAAGCGCGACACTATGCTGCACTCGGCACGGCGCGGATTTTCCACCGCCACCGATCTGGCCGATTATTTAGTGCGCAAGGATATCGCCTTCCGCGATGCGCACGAGATCGTCGGCAAGGCGGTACGCTTCGCCGTGGAAACGCAGCGCGAACTGGCGCAACTCACGGTAGAAGAATTGCAGCAGTTTTCCCCGGTCATCACTCAGGATGTATTCGACGTGCTGACCTTGCAAGGCTCCGTGCGCGCCCGCGACCACATCGGCGGCACCGCCCCGCAACAAGTGCGGGCCGCCGTGAAAAGGGCGCGTGCCGCGTTATCCAAATAACTGTAGGGTGGACTTGCCCCCACCCTACGGCTTTTTCGTCATTCCCGCGCCCGGATCACGTCCGGGGTGACGAGCGGGAATCCAGCCTTAGGGAGGGGCGCAGTCCTACAGGCTGCTTAACTGGAAGCGATCTCAAAATAAGGCCTGTCATTCTGAGGGAGCTTGCGACCGAAGAATCTCTCGCCTCAAGACCAGATTCTTCGCTGCCCTCAGAATGACT
>DATECT010000229.1:0-3097 GCA_035286765.1 Gammaproteobacteria bacterium | reverse complement strand
CGGAATTAGATAAGCCTAAGCCCTTGCCAATCTTAGCGCCCAAATTATCAAGAAAGCCGCCGATGGAATCGGTCGAGACGGGGCTGAGTTTCGGGGCGGCGCCGGGTGCATTAAGCGCGGGCAGGGTGAGCGCTACCGTCTGCGTCTGCGGCGGATAGCACACGCCGGCATCGGCACAGCCTTGCGACACGGTCTTTAAATGGAGAACCTCAGGGCCTGCGGCGTCACGCGTGATGGGGATATCGATGCCGACCTGTTGGCGATAAATTTCCATCTCGCCGAAAAATTTATCGTTTTTTATTTTACCCTGCGGGAAGCGGGCCGTGCCCAGTTGAATGCCGGGCTCATCACTGCTGAATTGAAAACGGCTGCGGTATAGATAATAACCGGCGGCGATATCCCATTGTGCATGCAGGGTGGTGGCGTCTTTGGCGGTGACCGTAAGTTTAAAGGCCTGCTCGGGCGGTAATAAATCGGCAGGGTCGACCGCGTGTGCCGGCGAGCCCGCCATCACATAGAGCATGCAGCCCAATAGATACACTAGGAATTTAGCGGCCATTAATTTGCTCGTCCATCCAGTTCAAATAAGCAGGCAGCCCGGCGGCAATAGGGAGAGCGATAATCTCCGGGAGTTCATAGGGGTGCACTTCCAGGATGCTCGCCTGCAATGCGGGATAGACCTCTATCAACGATTTAATGATCAGTAATAGCTCATCACTGGTCTCACGCTTATTCTGCCAGCGATAAATAGACCGCACACCGGGCAGAATATTCACACAGGCGGCGAGTTCTCTATCGACGAGGGTAGTGGCAATTAAGTTGGCCGTGTCGGAATCAGGGCACGTGCAGAACACGACCTGATACTTACTATTCATCGGGCTCCAAACTGCTGAGCAAGCCAATCGACAATGTGCTTCACCAGATCTTTTTCGTAGCGGCCAAATTGGTGATCGGCATCGGGGATGCGCACCTGCTCAAAATTTTTATTCCCGGCTTTTTTTGCAGCTTGGCTACGCAGTTCGGTTGATCCGGTAACTGTTTTGGTATCCAGGCCGCCGTAGATATCCAGCACCGGCACTTTAATCCGGGCCAGCATGGTGGGGCTGTAGAGGCGCGGATCGAGTTTGTCTATCGTATTGTTAATCACGGGCGCGTCAAAGGCGACGCCCACCAAGCCGCTGATGCCACTGTTAGGTTGCTGGGCGAGGAAGGCCGCCGCCATCGAGGCACCGGTGCCATGGCCGGCGATGATAATGCGTCGGATGCCCTTGCTGCGTAGGAATTCGATGCCCGCGCGGATGCGTGGCGGCGTCTCATCGAAAATCGGGCCAAAGGCCGTGATCGGCGCGACATAAGGCAGGATAGGCATTTGCATAGACAGGGTGGCCCAGCCGTGCTCGGGCAGTTCGCGGCGCAGCAGGGAGGTGACATCGGGCCAGTCCGGGTGCTGGCCGTTATCGTGCAGCACCAGTATGCCACCTTGGGTGGTTTTGCCGTGCGCGGGGGTATAGAGGGCAAAGAATTTAACATCCTTTGGTTTTTGCTGAGCAACTAACCATACCGCCTCGCCGGTGAACAAGGTCTCTTGTATCTGCGCCGCCCAGCGCTGCTCGCGTGCCTTAAACGTAGCATGGGCCAGCGCGGTAGTTAGCAGCAGACACACTGCGATGCCAATCTTTAACCCATTCCACTTATTGTAAATATTCATTCCAAATGCTTCATTAACGGTGGAGTATCACTTATTTCGCCTATACTGCTTCAGCGTGCATGGTGGCGCTCGCCATGACGGTTTATGGTTAACTATTTAAAGCAGTGATTTTAATCATTTTAGTAATTCTTGGCGCCTTTGCGTTTTTGCGTTAAGACCTGAGCGGCCTGCGGATAATGCTCAGGATAGGGCGCCCTGGCGACGCCTGAGGCGATAGCGGCGCGGGCGACTTGCGGCGGCACTTGGTCGATCAGACGCGGGTCAAACGGCTTGGGTATGATGTAATCGTTACCGAATTCCAGATGGGTTAAACGGTAGGCGCTGAGCACTTCCGCAGGCACCGGTTCGCGCGCCAGTTGGGCAAGGGCCAGCGTGGCGGCGATTGCCATCTCTTGAGTAATGCGCGTGGCGCGCACGTCGAGCGCGCCGCGAAAAATATACGGGAAGCCCAGCACATTGTTGACCTGGTTCGGATAATCGGAACGCCCGGTCGCCATGATCAAATCAGTGCGTACTGATTTTGCTAAGACCGGGCTGATCTCGGGGTCGGGGTTGGACAAGGCAAATACAATTGGCCGTGCCGCCATGCCCACCAACATCTCGGGGCTGACCAAGTTCGGCCCGGAGACGCCGATAAACACATCGGCGCCACGCAGCGCATCGGTGAGCGTGCGGTCTGTCGTAGTGCAGGCGAACTCCTGTTTGTAACTGTTGAGATCGCTGCGCTCGGCATGGATAACGCCTTGGCGGTCCACCAGCATCAAATTCTGTTTGGTCGCGCCCAACGCGAGTAACAGCCGCATGGAGGCAATACCCGCCGCCCCGGCGCCGAGGCAGACAATCTTGGCGTCTTGAATAGTTTTGCCCTGCAACTCCAGGGCATTCAGCAGACCCGCAGCTACGATAATGGCCGTGCCGTGCTGGTCGTCGTGAAACACCGGGATAGTGAGCCGTTCGCTCAGGGTTTTTTCAATCTCAAAGCAGTGCGGTGCGGCGATGTCTTCCAGGTTGATGCCGCCGAAGGTGGGCGCGATGCGCACTACGGTATCGATAAAGGCCTGTGGCGATTCGGCGTCCACCTCGATATCGAACACATCGATATTGGCGAATTTCTTGAACAGTACGGCCTTGCCCTCCATCACCGGCTTGCCTGCCAAGGCACCGACATTGCCCAAGCCCAACACTGCGCTGCCATCGGTGATGACGGCCACCAGATTGCCCTTGGCAGTGTAGCGATACGCCGCTTCAGGGTCGCGCGCAATCTCGCGCACCGGCTCGGCCACGCCGGGCGTATAGGCCAGCGCCAACTCGGCCTGAGTGGCGCAGGGCTTGGTGATGGCGAGCGCGATTTTCCCCGGGCCGGGCAACGCGTGATAATCCAGCGCGGCT
>DATECT010000228.1:0-9098 GCA_035286765.1 Gammaproteobacteria bacterium | reverse complement strand
CTGGTGGAGGGTGACTCCGCCGGCGGCTCGGCCAAACAGGGGCGTGACCGTAAATACCAGGCCATCCTGCCGCTTAAGGGCAAGATCCTCAACGTGGAAAAGGCGCGCTTCGACAAAATGCTGTCCTCCGAAGAGGTTGGCATACTCATTACCGCCCTCGGCTGCGGCATCGGGCGCGAGGAGTACAACGCCGAAAAGCTGCGCTACCATCGCATTATCATCATGACCGACGCCGACGTGGACGGTTCGCACATCCGCACCCTGCTGCTCACCCTGTTCTACCGGCAGTTGCCGGAACTCATCGAGCGCGGCTACATCTATATCGCCCAGCCGCCGCTGTACAAAGTCAAAAAGGGCAAGCAAGAGCGCTATGTGAAGGATGATGTGGAACTGAATAGCTTTTTGATGGAGATCGCCCTGGAAAACGCCGGGCTGTATGTGAACAGCGGCGCTGCCCAACCGCTGAGCGGCACCGCCTTGGCGGCGATGGCGCAGGGCTATCTGACGGTCATGGCCACCATTAAACGGCTGGCGCGGCGCTTCGACCCGCAGATTCTGGAAAAGATGATCTATCTGCCGGTCATCAGCGGCCAGGATCTGCGCGACCGGGAAAAGGCCCAGGCCTGGTTTGCCGAACTGGAACGACGGCTTAATACCGATGAAGGCTGCGCGCAACGCTATAGCATGGTGGTCGAGCAAGACGGCGACAACGGCGGTTATTACGCCAAGGTCACCACCGTGGCGCACGGCGTGAGCAGCCAGCGTAACCTGGCCAGCGAGTTCTTTAACTCGGGCGAGTACCGCAGCCTGGTGGCGCTGGGGCAACAGCTAAATGGCCTGCTCGGCGATGGGGCCTATATCCAGCGCGGCGAGCGCAGCCAAGTGGTCGGCAGTTTCAAGCAGGCGCTAAGCTGGCTGATGGAGGAGGCCAAGCGCGGCATGCACATCCAGCGCTATAAGGGCCTGGGCGAGATGAACCCCGACCAGCTGTGGGAAACCACCATGAATGCCGCGACGCGCCGCCTGCTCAAGGTGCGCATCGAAGACGCCATCGCCACCGACGAGATATTCACCACCCTGATGGGCGACCAGGTGGAGCCGCGCCGCGCCTTCATCGAGAGCAACGCCCTGGCGGTGGCCAATCTCGATGTGTGAGCCGCTGCGGTCCTCGTCCTGAAACAGCCATGAAGACCCGCGACAAGCTAATCGGCATCTTTGCGCTCATCCTGATCGGTGTATTGGGCCTGGTATGGTTGCTGCCGGCGGGCCTGAAGCAGGCCCCGGACGTGGCGCTGACCACCCTCGATGGCCGCAATCTCCACTTGACGGAATTGCGCGGACGCCCCGTGCTCGTCACCTTTTGGGCCACCACCTGTCCCGGCTGCATGAAGGAAATGCCGCATCTGATCAGCCTCTACCGCGAGTTGGCCCCGCGCGGCCTGGAGATCGTCGGCATCGCCATGGACTACGACCCGGTTGACGACGTGCGCGCGCTGGTCAAGGCCCGCCAGGTGCCGTATCTTATCGCCCACGATGATGGCGCGCACGCGGCGCAGGCCTTCGGCGATGTGCGGCTCACCCCCACCACCTTCCTGATCGCCCCGGACGGGCGCATCCTGCAACAGACCATCGGGGAAATGGATATGCCCCACCTGCGCGCCCAGGTGCTGAGTCTGTTGTAACGGGTAGTGTGGGCACGTTTTTGGTGCCCACCGGCTATATCTGTGGGCACAAACGGCGTGCCCACCCTACCTCGGGCAGGATGGGTTGATAACAACTCAGCGCAAAGACGCTGGCGTTAGGTATTCCAAGGGGAGCTTTGATAAAAACGACTATGCTCTGGGTTAAGGCCTTTCACATCATCTTTATGGTCGCGTGGTTTGCCGGCCTGTTTTACCTGCCACGGCTGTTTGTCTACCATGCCCAATGCGCCGACGAGCCGGGACTGCAACGCTTCGAGGTGATGGAGCGCAAGCTGTTCTGGTTCATAACACCTTGGGCCGTGCTCACCGTGGTATTGGGGTTGTGGTTATTGTGGGCCTACGCCTGGCAGGCCTATGCCGGCAGCGTCTGGCTCCCCGCCAAACTGGCCTTGGTGGCATTGTTGATCACCTATCATGGCTACTGCGGCAAGTTGATGATGGATTTCCGTCAGCGCCGGAACCGCCGCAGCCACGTCTTTTACCGCTGGCTCAATGAACTGCCGGTGTTGATGCTGGCCGCCATCGTCATCCTGGCTGTTGTCAAACCCCTCTAACACCCGCCTAAGACCAGCAGAAAACCCAACAGCATCAAAGCCTTAAACTAGGCTTGCTGCGTGCCGGCAGCACCCTTGTTTATTTGTAAATAAGAATTGCTATCATTTAGATTATTATATATAGTGTGACCACAAGGGCCCGCCTGCTTCATTTTGAGGGGTCCGGATGCTTACTTGGTTTCTCTCCTGGGGTTGGGCGCGTAACAGCGCCCTCTTTTTGGCAACCCGTTATTGCTTAGGTCTATTAAAGGGGATAAAGCTATGAAAACAGTCGCGCGCGTATGGTTGGCGGGTTTGGTAGGGTTGTGCTCCAGTCTGGTTTTTGCCGAAGGCGATGAGTCGAGCTTCAGTTATGCCGGCAAGGAACCGCAGCAGCACGTTGAGCAGGCGGTAAAGGACGGCATTGCCTGGGTAAAGGCCGAATATGACGAACACGAGGCTGAGGGATTATTCAAAAAATACCCACCGGATGGCCAGTTAATCCTGGCCATGCTCAGCGTCGCGCAGGAGTTGCAGGCCAAGGCCGAGCAGGCCAAGGCGGCAGGCCGCTTGGATCAGGCGCAGGCCTATTATTTTTCGGCAGAGGCGAGCCTGAACTATGCGGCACGCATGCCCCATCTCTTGGAACAACGCAACAAGGTCGCATCCGGCAACTAGCCATGCCCACGGGCAATGAAATGAGCCGGGGGGTTGTGCAAATGGATACAACATTGCACTGCCAAGTCGTTGAGATATTTCTGTGCCACGCCCCGATTGGGATTAATTTCAAGGTAAGTACCAATGAATAAGCAGTCAAGGTAGCTAGTATTTTGCTGCGCCTCGCCGAGGCCGCCAGTGAGCAAAACGCGGAAAGGATTATCCATCAACAGTTGGCAGGTTGGTGCGGGCCGGCGCTGACCGGCCCGCGATCCGAATATAGAGATATCGCCAAAGAAATATGGGCTGCCTGGCAAGCCCATTCCTAGTCCAATCGCCGTCCTTATCTTAGCGGTGATGGTTTACCGTTTACCTATCCCTTAGCTACTTTAGCGTTTGCCCACGCATGGCTTTGCAGCTATGCTAATTGCACGCAGTGCCCGCCGCCGGAAGGTTAATGCGAACAGCGCTGCTTAAAATTAAAGAGTGCGACAGCAGGGAAAACTAATAATCTAAACGGAGTCTATAGTGATGACCTCTACGATGCTATGCAACCTGGTAATGAAATACGGACCCGTAGCCGGGCGCTTATTACTCGCGCTCATCTTTATTCTCTCGGGACTTAATAAGATTGGCGATTGGGACGGCAGTCTGCAGCATATGACGATGAAAGGCATACCGTACGCTGACATCTTGCTGGGGCTTAGCATCTTGATTGAACTGGGCGGCGGTCTGTTGCTCGCACTGGGTCTGTATGCGCGCTGGGCGGCGCTGGCCATTTTGTTATTTCTTATCCCGGTAACGTTCATATTCCACAATTTTTGGGCCTATGCAGGGATGGAGCAGGCCATGCAAAAGATCCAATTCCTCAAGAACCTCGCCATCATGGGCGGCATGCTGTATGTCATCTCGTACGGCAGCGGCAACTACAGTATCCGCGATCCGGGCTGTGAGCGCCGGGAGCGCGAGCGGTTTTAACATTCTTGTTCACGCGAGGCGGGATAATCTCACGCAAAGGCGCAAAGACGCTAAAGTAAAATAGAATTAGGCGGAGGTTAAAATTTTAGAGGCGTGGCAGCGCAACAAGACCTACAAATTCGAGGCAATCCTTGATCAGTAATGGTAGGGTGGGCACGTTTTTGGTGCCCACCTGCTAGATCCTGTGGGCACAAACGGCGTGCCCACCCTACCGTACTTGATTATATTTTCTTGGCGTCTTTGCGCCTTTGCGTGAGATCGCCTTTCGCATGGTAGCTTAGGTATTAAGCAGCATGGCATTCATGCGCCGCACGAAGCTGGCGGGGTCGGCGAGTTGGCCGCCTTCGCTGAGCACGGCCTGATCGAATAATACCTGTGCCCAGTCCGCGAATACGGCTTGATCGGCCTCGTCTTTGAGGCGCGCGATCAACGGGTGTTCGGGGTTGATCTCCAGCACCGGCTGGGTGCCGGCGATAGGCTGCCCGGCGGCCTTGAGCAGGCGTTCCAGGTTGGCGCTCATGTCGTGGCTATCGGCGACCAGGCAGGACGGCGAGGTGGTCAGGCGATGGCTGATGCGCACGTCTTTAACCTGCTCGCCGAGCACGGACTTGATCTTCTCCGCCAGGCCCTGAAACTCGGTCTCCACCTTCTTCTCTTGTGCTTTGTCGGCGCCGTCTTCCAGTTTGCCGAGATCGAGTTCGCCCTTGGCTGCGGATTGCAGCGGCTTGCCGTCGAATTCGGTTAGGTGGCTGACCACCCATTCGTCGATGCGGTCGTGCAGCAGCAGCACCTCCACGCCCTTTTTGCGCAGCAACTCCAGGTGCGGGCTGTGCTTGGCGGCGGCGAAGCTCTCGGCGGTGATGTAGTAAATCTTTTCCTGACCGTCTTTCATGCGCGCCACGTAATCCGTGAGCGTGACCTCTTGCGCATCGGTGTCGCTGTGCGTGGAGGCGAAGCGCAATAACTTGGCGACCCGCTCGCGGTTGGCGTGGTCTTCGATGACGCCCTCCTTCAGCACCAGCCCGAATTCTTTCCAAAAATTGGCGTATTTTTCCGCGTCGTTGGCGGCGATATCCTCCAGCAGGCCGAGCACTTTTTTGACCGCACCGGAGCGTATGCCGTCGATCAGTTTATTGTTCTGCAGGATCTCGCGCGAGACGTTGAGCGGCAGGTCGTTGGAGTCTATCACACCGCGCAGGAAGCGCAGATAACGCGGTGCGAGCTGTTGCGCATCTTCCATGATGAACACGCGGCGCACATAGAGCTTAACGCCGTGGCGGCTGTCGCGGTCCCACATGTCAAACGGGGCGCGCGACGGGATGTAGAGCAGCAGCGTGTATTCCTGCTTGCCCTCGACGCGGCTGTGCACATAGGCCAGCGGCGGCGTGAAGTCGTGTCCGACGTGCTTATAGAATTCGCTATATTCTTCTTCGCTGATCTCGCTCTTGGGGCGGGTCCACAGAGCGGAGGCGCGGTTGACGGTCTCGAATTCCTCCCCTTCTTTATTCTTATCCTTACCACCACCCTCGCTGCGCATCAAGATCGGCACGGTGATGTGATCGGAATATTTGCGGATGATGGCACGCAGGCAATAGCCGTCGAGAAATTCGTCTTCATCCTTGCGCAGGTGCAACACTACCTCGGTGCCGCGCTTCACCTGTTCGACGGTTTCCAGTGTGTAATCGCCCTCGCCCGCCGATTCCCAGCGCACGCCGTGTTCAGCACCCAGCCCGGCGCGGCGCGTGGTGAGGGTGACCTTATCGGCCACGATAAAGGCGGAATAGAAGCCCACGCCGAATTGGCCGATGAGGTGCGCATCTTTAGTCTGGTCGCCGGTCAGCGAATCGAAGAATTGGCGGGTGCCGGATTTGGCGATGGTGCCGATGTTTTCCATCACCTCAGCGCGCGTCATGCCGATGCCGTTATCGGAGATGGTCAAGGTGCGGCGGTCTTTGTCGTAGTCGACGTAAATTTTTAAATCGCTGTCGCCCTCATACAGGGCATCGTCGGCGAGACCTTCGAAGCGCAGCCTATCGATGGCGTCGGAGGCGTTGGAGATCAGCTCGCGCAGGAAAATCTCTTTGTTGCTGTAGAGGGAATGAATCATCAGGTTCAGCAGTTGCCGAACCTCGGTTTGAAAGCCTAGGGTTTCTTTGTGGGCGGTCGCGCTCATGAGTTAGTATTCCTTTAAGCGTTGCCAGGGAAACGCTGATTTATTGAGAGTTTCCCTAGGTAGTGAAATCGAGTAGTCCTATAATGGGGGCGAACGCGCGCGAATCAAGGTCGTGCCGCGAGCCTAAACCACGGACAGGAGCCTCCCAATGTTACCCGCCACACTTCCCCTGCTATTGGAACCCGCCGAACTGGAGCAGTGGCTGGGCACGGAAGGCCTGCTGGTGGTCGCCGTGACCAGGCCGGAAAGCTATGCGCAGCAGCATGTCCCCGGTGCCGTGTACCTGGATTATAGCAAATTGGTAAGCGCGCAACCGCCGGTGCTGGGCCTGGTGCCGAGCGACGCGCAGCTCAGCCAGGTATTTTCCGCGCTGGGCATGACTGGGCGCAGCCATGTAGTGGCGTATGACGACGAGGGCGGGGCCAAGGCCGCGCGCCTGCTGTGGACGCTGGACGTGATCGGCCACCCGCGCTATTCGCTGCTCGATGGCGGGTGGCGCGCCTGGTTGGCGGGCGGACACTCCACCAGCAGCACTGCGCCGGACATCACGCCCAGCGATTACCGCGTCAGGCAGCGCGGCGACGCTATGGCAGATAAGGCCTATATACTCGCCCACCTGCACGATCCAACGGTGGCCTTGCTCGACGCCCGCACACCGGCCGAATACCGTGGCACGGATAAACGCGCACTGCGCGGCGGCCACATACCCGGTGCGGTAAATCTGGAGTGGAACCAGGCGCTGGACGCGCACAACGCTATGCGCCTTAAGCCGCTAGCGGAATTGCGCGCGCAATTAAGCGCGCTGGGCGTCACGCCCGACAAGGAGGTGATCACCTATTGCCAAACCCACCACCGCTCCTCGCACAGCTATATCGTCTTGACGGCGCTCGGCTACCCGCGCATCAAGGGCTACCCCGGCGCTTGGTCGGAGTGGGGTAATAGCAGCGACGCCCCCGTTGAGCAATGATCCTGTCAGCGTAACGCCCAGGAGGCGAGCGGATGATAGCGCACCCCGCCCGGCGCGGGGCGCGATTCCAGCAGGGAAAACCCCGCTACCCGCCAGGTCAGCGGCGGGATGGTAACGGCTTCGGCTTGGCGGACATTGCGCGCCACGGTAATGTGGGGCCGGTAAGGGCGGGCCTCGGGGAAAACATCACAGACTGCTAGGGCGCTATAGAGCGCCGTCACCAGCGCCGTCAAGGCGGGCGGGATGCGCGCGGGACCTAGCCACAAGATGCGCGGCTGCGGCCAGTGGCCGATCTGCTCCAGGCGCAGCGTAAACCGCCGGCCTTGGACCTGCGCCGCCGCCTGTTCCAGACAACGGTATCGCTCTACCGGGACGGAGCCGAGGAACACCAAGGTAAGGTGCAGATTGGCAGCGCTTACCCGGCGCGACGCGGGGGGCAAGGCAAGCCGGTCAAGCGCCGTGCTCAGTGCCTTACGGGTGCGGGCATCGGGCCATAGGGCAAAAAATAACCGTTGCGGGCGCGGTGGGGTGACAACACGGGGCATGCTGGGCGCTACGCCATAGGAGCGTTCAGGAACTCCATGAGCCCGCACAGGGCGGTGATGACGGCCTGACGGCGCACCTCGTTGCGGCCACCGCTGAAGCGCACGACCTGGCTGCGCAGTCTGCGGCCACTACCCGCCCAAGCCAGGCACACGCTGCCGACGGGCTTGGCTGGCGTACCGCCGCCGGGGCCGGCGATACCACTCACCGCAATACTGACTTGGGCGCGGCTGTGTTTTAACGCGCCGTTCGCCATCTCCCGCACCACCTCCTCGCTGACGGCGCCAAACGCCGCCAGCGTGGCTGCCGACACGCCCAGCATGTCCTGTTTCGCGGCATCGCTGTAAGTGATAAAGCCGCGCTCAAACCAAGCGGAACTCCCGGGTACGCGTGTGATAGCCTCTGCCACCCAGCCGCCGGTGCAGGATTCCGCAGTGGCCAGCAGGACGCCGTGCTGCTCCAGCAGGGCGCCTACCTCCTTGGCCAGCCGGGTGAGTTCAGTGAGTTGAGCGGGCATGGACGGCCTACCGCGAGATTAATGGAACCGCCCGGTTCCAGCGGCAAAATAACAAGCAGGACAAAACAGACGAGGCGTGCCACGGCTGGGCAAAATCGCCGTTCGCGCGAAAGAAAGAAAAAAAGGAGAGAATTGGGCGGGGATAGTAATGCGCAGAGAAGGCCTTAATGGTTGGTAAGACCTGCTTACCAACCATCGTAGTGGCAAGTTATTGGCCCGTGGCGGCCTTGGCGGCGGAATCAGCCTTTTCCGCTGCCTGCTTGGCCTCTTCGCGCTTGGCTGCAGCCTCACCTTGTGCCTTGGCGGCGTCCTGCTGCTGGGACATATCGCCGGTATCTTTGCTGGCCTCGCCCGTCTCTTCAGCGGCCTTCTTGGCGGCCTCACCAGCATCTTCTATCTTGCCGGCGGCCTGTCCCGCAGCCTCTTCTGCCCGATCACCGCTTTGCTCCGCGGGGCCTTTATTACAGGCCGAGAGCCCGACCAACAAGACACTGGTGCTTAGTAAAATGAGAATTTTCCTTATCATGGCCATACTCCTTATGAGGGTGAAAGAATAATTAATCTACTCCATTAAAAATAATTGTTCTACGCCAAAACCTTAGCATGTTCATCCCGCACTAGCAAGGTGAGGCGGCGCTGTCCCGCCGCCGAACGCCCCGCCGGGAGCGGGGCCGTATGTCAAGCGTAGCAGGAAGCGTAGCTTGACAGGTAGGCTGCGAATTAACGTCCCGGCCCCGGTGCAAGCACAAAAATGGATGGTGAAGGTAGGCATAAACAACCCTAACAAACTTTAAACCACCGCAACGGCACGCGAGCTATTAGGGCTAAGTGACGTCCTGGCGGGCTTGCAGGGCGGCAAAAATAGCACGAGCGCCTGACGGCCTATTGACGCGCAACCCAGTTGGTCACGGGGATCACATTGTAAGATGCTGTTTAACAGGCACTTTATTCAAACGCTAGATTGGCATGGTTTTCGCTTACCTATCGCTACGGCAACCTATTTGTGAGACTACCTATGGCACTGCGG
>DATECT010000227.1:0-6954 GCA_035286765.1 Gammaproteobacteria bacterium | reverse complement strand
ATCGGCGGGCTGGGCATCAAGATCAACGTCGGTGGCCGTCTCAACGGCGGTGAGATTGCGCGCAGCGAGTGGTATCGCGAAGGCCGCGTGCCGCTGCACACCTTGCGCGCCAACATCGACTACGGCTTCGCCGAGGCAAATACTACTTACGGCATTATTGGCGTGAAAGTATGGATATTTAAGGGCGAGGCCTTCAATTTAGCGGATCAAGCCGCTGAGCCGGGCGCCGAAAAAGGCGCCGCCCATGCGGTTGCTGCACAGTAAGTAAGCGGAGCTAGCGATTATGTTACAACCGAAAAGGACGAAGTACCGTAAGCAAATGAAGGGCTCCAACCGCGGGTTGGCTACCTCCGGCAATAAGGTGAGCTTCGGTGAATACGGCCTCAAGGCCACCACCCGTGGCCGCGTGACGGCACGCCAGATTGAAGCGGCGCGCCGTGCCATGACCCGCCACGTGAAGCGCGGCGGCAAAATATGGATACGCCTGTTCCCCGACAAGCCGATTTCCAAAAAGCCCCTCGAAGTGCGTATGGGTAACGGTAAGGGCAATGTCGAATACTGGGTGGCGCAGGTGCAGCCAGGGCGCATGCTGTACGAAATGGAAGGCGTTACCGAAGAGATTGCACGCGAAGCATTTAAGCTGGCATCCGCCAAACTGCCCGTATTGACGACCTTTGTAACCAGAACGGTAATGTGATGAAAGCAAGCGAACTCAAGCAGAAGTCTGCTGACGATTTGAACAAAGAGTTGTTAGAGCTTAGCCGCGAACAATTCAATCTGCGCATGCAGAAGGGCACCGGCCAATTAACGAAACCCAGCCAAATGAAGACCGTGCGCCGCAGCATTGCGCGCATCAAAACCGTATTAGGGCAAAAGGCAGGCAAGCCATGACAGACGCAACCAAGGTATCGCGCAGCCTCACCGGGCGTGTGATCAGCAATAAAATGGATAAATCCATTACCGTGTTGATCGAGCGTAGGGTACAAGATGCCCGTTACGGCAAGTACATCAAGCGCACCACCAAGCTGCACGCCCATGATGAGGATAATGCCTGTAATGAGGGCGATTTGGTGGCCATCGAGCAGTGCCGTCCCTTGTCTAAAACCAAGGCCTGGCGCCTGGTTAAAGTCTTGGAAAAGGCCGCCTGATAGCAAAATTTTGGCTTGGGTTAAGTATTTTTTAATGTTATAGTATCGGGCTTTCCCGCGTAATGGCGAAGTCGGTTAAAGTGGTCTGGAGATAGTCATGCTGCAAATGCAATCAACACTTGAGGCGGCCGATAATAGCGGCGCGCGCCGGCTGATGTGTATCAAGGTGCTGGGCGGCTCGCATCGCCGTTATGCCGGCATCGGTGACATCATCAAGGTGAGCGTTAAAGAGGCTATCCCGCGCGGCAAGGTTAAGAAGGGTGAGGTGTACGATGCGGTCGTGGTACGCACGCGCAAAGGCCTGCGCCGTCCCGACGGCTCGGTGATCCGTTTCGACGGTAATGCCGCTGTGTTGCTCAACAACCAGCAGCAGCCGATCGGCACGCGCATTTTTGGCCCGGTCACGCGCGAATTACGCAGCGAAAAATTCATGAAGATTATTTCACTGGCCCCCGAAGTGTTATAAGCCAGCCAGGATATTACTATGCGTAAGATTAAAAAGGGCGACGAGGTTATCGTGATCGCCGGCAAGGATAAAAGCAAACGCGGTAACGTGTTGCGCGTATTGGAAAATGAGCGGGTATTGGTAGAGAACATCAATATCGCCAAGCGTCACACCAAGCCGAATCCTAACAAAGGTGTAGGCGGTGGTATTGTCGAGAAAGAAATGCCCCTGCATATTTCCAATGTCGCGCTCTACAATCCTGTTACCAAAAAGGCCGACAAGGTCGGCATACGTTCCTTGGAAGATGGCCGCAAGGTGCGTTTTTTCAAATCAAATAACGAAGTGGTTGATAGGTAAGCATCGTGGCAAGACTTCAGGAATACTACCAGAGCGACGTAACCAAGCAACTGATGCAGCAGTTTGGCTACCAGAATGTAATGGAAGTGCCGCGTATCACCAAGATCACCCTGAATATGGGTGTGGGTGAAGCCGTTGCCGATAAAAAGGTGATGGATAATGCAGTGGCCGATATGACCAAGATCGCCGCGCAGAAGCCGGTAGTCACGCTGTCAAGGCTGTCCATTGCCGGGTTCAAGATCCGTGATGGCTGGCCGATTGGCTGCAAGGTTACCTTGCGTCGCCAGCGCATGTATGAGTTCCTTGATCGCCTGGTGAATGTGGCGATCCCGCGTATCCGCGACTTTCGCGGCTTTAGCGCCAAGTCATTTGACGGGCGCGGCAATTACAGCCTTGGGGTGCGTGAGCAGATCATTTTCCCTGAGATCGATTACGATAAGATTGATGCCCTGCGCGGGATGGATATCACCATTACCACCACGGCAAAAACCGATGAAGAAGGGCGTGCGTTGCTGGCGGCCTTCAAATTCCCCTTTAAAAACTGATGTACCCCAAGCACTGATTAAACCAGGTCACCGAGAAAAAGCATGGCAAAAACCTCTATGGTCAATCGCGAGATAAGACGCTCGCATACCATTAAAAAATATGCCGCCAAGCGCGCTGAATTAAAGCAGCAAATGACGGATATGAATATTCCTGAAGAGGCCCGTCAACAGGCCCGCCGCTCTTTTGAGGCGCTGCCGCGTGACGCCAGTCCCTGCAGGCTGCGTAACCGTTGCCGCATTACCGGGAGACCGCACGGTTTTTACCGCAAATTCGGTCTGGGTCGCAACAAGTTACGCGAGGCAGCAATGCGCGGTGATATCCCCGGATTAGTAAAGGCCAGTTGGTAGGAGCAAGCGCATGAGTATGACAGATCCCATTGCCGATATGCTGACGCGCATCCGCAACGGCCAAGCAGCAGAAAAAGTTGAGGTTACCATGCCTTCCTCCAAGGTGAAGCTTGCTATCGCCAAGTTGCTTAAGGAAGAAGGTTATATCAGCGACTATAGCGTGCACGATCTCGGCGCTAAGCCGGTGTTGCACGTTGCCCTGAAATATTATGCCGGCAAGCCGGTGATCGAGAATATCCAGCGCGTCAGTCGCCCTGGCTTAAGGGTTTACAAAGGCAAGCAGAAGCTGCCTAAGATTATCGGCGGGTTGGGTATCGCCATTGTCTCAACGTCGCATGGTTTGATGACCGATCGTGCCGCGCGCGCGGCGGGTTATGGCGGCGAAGTATTGTGCTACATCTCGTAATGATTGTGCATATTGGTGGTGAATAGTGTCTAGAGTCGCAAAAAATCCGGTTGCCATCCCTGCGGGGATTGAGGTCACTATTAACGGACAAACCGTTACTGCCAAAGGGTCCAAGGGCTCTTTGAATATGAACGTGCATCAATCCGTGCAGGTAGTGAGTGAAGATCAGCAGATCAAGGTAGCGCCGCGTGAGTCAGGTATTTCCGCGGACGCCATGGCAGGCACCACCCGCGCCCTGATCAACAACCTTGTTGCGGGGGTTGCCAATGGCTTTTCCAAGAAGCTTGATCTGGTGGGAGTCGGCTACCGCGCGCAGGCGCAGGGTAAAGTGTTGAACCTGACGCTGGGATTTTCCCACCCGGTCAATTTCACTATACCTGCCGGGATCACTATCGAAACTCCCAGCCAGACTGAGGTCATAGTAAAAGGGATGGACAAGCAGCAGGTGGGCCAAGTGGCCGCCAAGATTCGTGCCTATCGCCCGGTTGAGCCGTATAAGGGCAAGGGTGTGCGTTATACGGATGAGGTTGTGGTCCGTAAAGAGGTCAAGAAGAAGTAAGTTGAAGGCAAAGGTTTCTTAAATTTATGGATAAAAAATTAAGTCGTATACGCCGTGCCCGCCGCGCCCGCGCCAAGATCAAAGAATTGTGTGCGGTGCGTTTGTGTGTTAACCGCACGCCGCGCCATATTTATGCGCAAATTATTGCGCCGACCGGCTCCGAGGTGATGGTATCCGCCTCCACGCTCGACGCCGCCGTCAAAGGGCAGATTAAATATCCGGGCAATATCGCCGCCGCCGCCGTAGTGGGCAAGGTCATAGCGGAAAAGGCCAAGGCAGCAGGCATTACTCAGGTGGCGTTTGACCGCTCCGGTTTTCAGTATCATGGCCGCGTCAAGGCCTTAGCAGATGCCGCGCGTGAGCACGGCCTGGAATTCTAGGATAAATTATGGCCAATTACGACGTACCGAAGAATAGCGATGGTCTTCAGGAGAAGCTCGTTGCGGTTAACCGCGTTGCCAAGGTGGTTAAGGGTGGCCGTCAGTTTGGTTTTGCAGCGTTAACGGTTACCGGTGACGGCAATGGCAAGATCGGCATGGGTCGCGGCAAGGCGCGTGAAGTGCCCGCCGCTATTCAAAAGGCCATGGACGATGCACGCCGCAATATGCACACCATTAGCTTAAACGGCAGCACCTTGCAATATCCCATTACTGCACGACACGGTGCGGCAAAGGTGTACATGCAGCCGGCCTCGGAAGGGACCGGTATCATCGCCGGCGGTGCCATGCGCGCGATCTTTGAGGTGGTGGGCGTGCGCGATGTGCTGGCGAAGTGCATAGGCTCTTCGAATCCGGTGAACGTAGTGCGTGCCACTCTGAAGGGCTTGATGGCCATGGCCGATCCGCAGGATATCGCCGCGAAGCGCGGCAAGAGCCTGAACGAGATATTGGAGTAAACACCATGCCCGCTCAAAAAAAGTTGAAAGTAACCCTGGTGCGCAGCCATAGCGGCAGGCTGCCGGTACATAAGGCATGTCTCACTGGATTAGGCTTGCGCCGCATGCATCATAGCGTTGAACTGCAAGACACAGCCTGTATACGCGGCATGATTAATAAGATCTCTTATATGCTTAAGGTCGAGGAAGTATCCTGATGCGTTTGAACACATTAAAGCCAGCCGTAGGTTCGAAGCAGGCTGCAAAGCGCGTCGGGCGGGGCATTGGTTCAGGCCTGGGCAAAACCTGCGGGCGCGGCCACAAAGGCCAGCATGCACGCGCCGGTGGTTACCATAAAGTCGGGTTTGAAGGCGGCCAGATGCCCATTCAACGGCGTCTACCTAAGTCAGGCTTTGCCTCGCTAACCGCTAATGAAACCGCGGAGATTCGTTTATCCGAGCTGGGTAAAGTGAAGGCGGAAATCATCGATTTGCTGGCGCTGAAGGCCGTCAATCTGGTGCGCCAGGATATCAAGCGCGTCAAGGTAATTGCCTCCGGCCAGATTAGCAAACCCGTTACTCTGCGTGGCCTTGGCGTAACCAAGGGCGCGCGTGCCGCCATTGAAACCGCCGGCGGCAAGATAGAGGAATAAGGTGTCCGTATCCAGATCAGCTATGGCCAACAGCCTGGCAGGTATTGGCAGGTTATCCGAACTCAAGCGCAGGCTATTATTTGTGCTGGGCGCGTTGATCGTATTCCGCATCGGTGCGCATATCCCGGTCCCGGGTATTGATCCGGTGGCCCTGGCGGCCTTGTTCGAGCAGCAGCGCGGCACCATTGTTGACATGTTTAATATGTTTTCCGGTGGCGCATTGGAGCGCTTGTCGCTATTTGCGCTGGGGATCATGCCGTATATTTCGGCCTCGATTATTATTCAATTGCTGACCACTGTGGTACCCACGCTGGAGCAACTGAAAAAAGAGGGCGAGGCAGGACGGCGCAAGATCGCTCAATATACGCGCCGGGCCACCTTGGTATTGGCTGTCTTCCAAGCAGTGGGTATAGCGATTGCCTTGGAGAGCCAGCGCGCAGGTGGCATTCAGGTGGTCATTGATCCGGGTACACGCTTTGTTTTTATGGCTGCGCTGACGCTGGTGACCGGCACCATGTTTTTGATGTGGCTGGGTGAGCAGGTCACCGAGCGCGGGATTGGAAATGGTATCTCGATTATCATTTTCGCAGGCATCGTTGCCGGCCTACCCTCTGCCGTAGCCAGCACATTGGAGTTGGCGCGCACGGGTGAAATGCACTCCATCACCATTTTGGTGCTATTTGCATTGGCGCTGGGCGTGACCGGTTTTGTGGTGTTTATGGAGCGTGGGCAGCGCCGCATCACGGTCAATTATGCCAAGCGTCAGCAAGGGCGCAAGATGTATGCGGGGCAGACTAGCCATTTACCGTTGAAGATCAATATGGCGGGCGTGATTCCGCCGATCTTTGCATCCAGCATCATATTGTTCCCGGCTACGCTGGGTAGTTGGTTTGGTAGTAGTGAGGGTATGGGGTGGATGCGTGATATCGCCACCACCTTATCACCGGGTCAGCCCTTGTATGTAATGTTGTATGCGACGGCGATCGTGTTCTTTTGCTTTTTCTACACGGCGTTAGTGTTTAATCCTAAGGACACGGCTGATAATTTAAAGAAGTCTGGCGCATTCATACCGGGGATTCGGCCCGGCGAGCAGACGGCGCGCTACATTGATGGTGTGATGTCGCGGCTGACCTTGGGTGGCGCTATTTACGTGACATTGGTCTGCTTGTTGCCGGAGTTTCTGATTGTGTATTGGAATGTGCCGTTTTATTTCGGCGGCACGTCACTGCTGATTATCGTGGTGGTGGTAATGGATTTTATGGCACAGGTACAGGCTCACCTGATGTCGCATCAATATGAAGGCTTGCTGAAAAAGGCAAACCTAAAAGGGCATGGTAAGGCAGGCATTATTCGTTAAGGTTTGTTTGCCTAAACCCTTGCATTTAGCTTTGGAGAACAATTATGAAAGTGCGCGCATCGGTCAAGAAGTTATGTCGTAATTGCAAAGTCGTTAAACGTAAGAACGTCGTGCGCGTGATTTGTAGCGAAGCCCGCCACAAACAAAGACAGGGGTGAGCCGCCGAAGGCGGCTCACGCCAAGGCAGGAAGCCTTGGCCGGGGCTGATTAAGTGAACCGAGGCCTCGCCACGGAGGGCAACGCAAATGTATATATGTACCGCG
>DATECT010000226.1:0-7149 GCA_035286765.1 Gammaproteobacteria bacterium | reverse complement strand
TGCAACTCAAGGCACATCGTAGACCAATGTTCGGCAGGCAGACTGGCAATATCTTCCAAATTCACCAACTCGCTATCGGGTGCGTCAAATGCATCGATTAACGCCCACTCGAATGCGGCCAATTCCGCCAATACCGGTTGTGTGGAATAAGACGGGCTTACGTGCAGAAAATGGCTCATATGCTGGCCAAAATAACGCAACGAGAAATGCTGCGAAGGATGAGCTTCAATATATTTCAAACAGAGCTGCTCAAATTGTGTGTCTCCCAGCAACCCATGCAAGGCTTCAAAATCCGTGCTCAAGGCCTCTTGCAATCTTAGCCGATAAGCCTCCGCGTAGACATCTAAACGCACTTTGCTAGAGGCGCGCCGCGTAGTAGCGATATGTTGCACAATACCCTGTTCGGCGGCAGGCGTGAGCATGTAGGCTTGTAATGCAGCTTGCTGAGCGGAGAGGCAAGTCATAAATATTTACCCGGCAGGCCTGGCGGAAGCTGCCTTCAAGACGGGGGCATCAGCATACACGGTCTCCGCGATAAGCCGTGCCTTTTCCAATTCCTGCATCACTTCGGCCAGTTCAGGAATATTATCATCGCGCTCGATCATGGTGCTCACCTGGCCAAAGCGCTGCACAGCCTGGCGGTAGAGCGCCCAAACCGGATCAACTATGGGCGCATCGTGGGTATCGATGAGAATATTGCCGTTCTTGCTATGACCGGCCAAGTGAAATTGCTGCACCCGCTCCGGCGGCACGCCGTTCAGAAACGCCTGCGCATCGTAATCATGGTTGCAGGCGCTGACGTAGACGTTGTTGATATCCAGCAGCAATAAACAATCCGCCGCCTCGCTAACGGCGGTGAGGAATTCCCACTCGCTCAGCGCGGAATCAACATACGTTAAATAACTCGATACATTTTCAATGAGGATGCGCCGGCCCAGAAAATCCTGCACCTGCCGGATGCGTCCCACCACATGCGCCAATGCCTCTTCGGTATAGGGTAACGGCAACAGGTCGTGCATATTCACGCCATTCACCCCGGTCCAGCATAAGTGGTCAGAGATCCAGCGTGGCTCAATA
Organism: Gammaproteobacteria bacterium; assembly: GCA_035286765.1. GTDB lineage: Bacteria > Pseudomonadota > Gammaproteobacteria > SURF-13 > SURF-13 > DATECT01. The sequence continues at coordinate 6,072 of DATECT010000226.1, read as the reverse complement.
CGCCCAGCCAGCATCTTGAGTTGCCGTAAATAGTCGTTGTTTAAGGGGTCACTGCCGCCTATGGACAAAGATACACCGTGCATCACCACCGGATAATTTTCGCGCACGCGGTCAAGGTGATACAGTGCCTTGCCGCCGGGCACCAGGTAATTTTCCGAAAGCACCTCAAACCAATCTACTTTCGGCAAATCCTGCAAAATGGTTTGATAATGCTCTTTACGCAGACCTAGGCCGTAACCTAGATGCGGGAATGTTTTAAAGGCAGCGGCTGTCATAATGTCGGATTGAGCCGGGCTCGACGCTGTAGATAGGTGATGGAATTAAAATCTGAGCGCCATGGCGGCGCTCAGGCTGGCGCAGAATTAGTTAGCTTCTTCTGCCTTCATTTTAGCCTGGGCGGCTTCGCAATCAGCCTTGCTCATGTCGAGAAAACCCTGGCCCTTGCAACTGTTCTTGCCTTTGCAGCCGTTTTCGCCCATGCAATCGCTCTTACCCTTGCAGGAATTTACGCCATCACAGCGCACCTTGCCTTCGGCATTAGCCTCTGCTCCCGCCATCTTATCCGCTGAAAAACTAGCAGTGCTAAACAAGGTGGCAGCTGCCGTGGCTAATAGTAAACCTTTTAACGTCGTTGCTTTGCTCATAAAATTAAAGAATCCTCTTTGCAATGAAAATTGTTAACTATACGGGTGGAATACCCCGTGCCATCCATTATAGGCCGAACGCCATGCATAACACTACGCTCTATGACCTTCCGGGAGGTTCCCCGGGAACGACAGATTGTAGGAGCATATACCCCGCATGGCCTGCAAACTTAACATTTCTATAACATTTTGAGCCGCATAGGGTCAGAGCGGTTTATTATGATTTGCGTAGGGCCGAATTCATTCGGCCTTCCATTGGCCTTCCATGCGAATAAATTCGCACCTACACTAGTTCACGGAACCTCTGAATGAATACACCACAATACGATCTCTGCATTATCGGCGCAGGCTCAGGCGGCCTGGTGGCTGCCGCCGGGGCCGCCGGTTTGGGCGCCAAGGTGATTTTAATAGAAAAGCACAAGATGGGCGGCGACTGTTTACATTATGGCTGTGTGCCCAGCAAGGCCTTGCTGCACTCCGCCAAGGTAGCCCACATCCAACGTACCGCCCAGCGCTTCGGTATCGAGCCGCACAATCCGCGCGTCGACATCGGCGCCGTCATGCGGCGTGTGGCCGCGGTTATCAAGGCCATCGAACCGCACGATAGCCCGGAGCGCTTTCGCAGTTTGGGCGTGGAGGTGGTTTTCGGTAGCGGGCAATTCACTGACCCGCATACATTTTTTGTGAATGGGCACAACATCACGGCCAGAAGGTTTGTTTTAGCGACGGGATCACGCGCGGCTCTGCCCAAATTGGATGGCTTGAGCAGTGTGCCTTATCTCACCAATGAAACGGTATTCTCGCTAAATGAACCCGTGCCCTCGCTTATTATATTGGGCGCCGGGCCGATCGGTCTGGAGATGGCGCAGGCCTTCACGCGGCTCGGCACGCAGGTTTTGGTTGTCCAGCGCGGCAAACAAATTCTCCCCAAAGAAGACGCTGACATTGCCGCTGTGGTGTTGGAACAATTGCGTAGTGAGGGCGTGCAATTTTTTCTGGAGCACGACACGCTGCGCGTAACAGGCGGCGCCGGCAATATTCAACTGCAAATAAAAGGGCCGTCCGGCGAAAAAACCCTGCAAGCTACGCATTTATTAATAGCAACCGGGCGGCAAGCCAATCTGGATAATTTGGGCCTGGACGTTGCGGGCGTGACTTTGGAAAAGGGCCGCTTGATCCTCGACCGGCGCCTGCGCACCAGCAACAAGAATATCTATGCCTGCGGCGACATCACCGGCCACTATCAGTTTACCCACACAGCGGAACATGAGGCGGGGGTGGTGTTGCGCAACGCCCTGTTTCACTGGCCCGCCAAGATCGAGCAACGCGTTATTCCCTGGTGCACGTTTACCGACCCCGAGGCGGCGCGTGTCGGGATATCGGAGACGGAGGCAAAGGCGCAAGGCATCAATCACCAAGTTTATAGCTTTCCCTTTCAGGATATGGATCGCGCGCAAACCGATGGCGTCACCATAGGGTTTGCCAAGATTATTACCGACCCCAAGGGAAGATTGCTGGGTGCTGCATTGGTGGGGCCGCAGGCGGGGGAAATTATTCACGAATATGTGCTGGCCATGGCAAAAAATATGAAGGCTGCGGATTTATCCGGCATTATTCATATCTATCCCACTCTCGCCCAGATCAATCGCCGCGTAGCTGACGCGCGCCTGAAGGCAGGGCTGACGCCCACCCTCAAAAAATGGATCAAATTTATTTTTAATTTGCGTGGGTAGCGTGCGCTGCGCGCACGAATTTACAAAGCAGGGTTGAATCGTGCGCGCAGCGCACGCTACCTGCTATTTTCTGTTAGCCTTGTAATAATTGATTAGGCCGTTTGTTGAAGCGTCATGCGATGTCACTGGCGCGTTATCTTGCAGCTCCGGCAATATTGTCTGGGCGAGTTGCTTGCCCAATTCCACGCCCCATTGATCGAAGGAATTAATGTTCCAGATGATGCCTTGGGTAAAAATTTTATGCTCGTAGAGTGCAATGAGCGAACCCAGAGTTGCGGGGTCCAGTTTTTGGAATAGGATGGAGTTGGTGGGCCGGTTGCCGGGGAATACCTTATGGGGCAGCAATTGCTCCAGCCGTTCCCCGCTCATCCCCGCGCGCACCAGCTCGGCATGGGCCTCGTCGCGGGTCTTACCCTTCATTAAGGCCTCGGTTTGGGCGAAGAAATTAGACAATAGAATCGCGTGGTGCTCGCCGAACGGATTGTGGGTCTCGACCGCCGCGATAAAATCGCAGGGGATCAAGCGCGTACCTTGATGGATCAATTGGTAAAAGGCGTGCTGACCATTGGTACCCGGCTCACCCCAGATCACCGGCCCTGTTGCATAGTCAACGGACGCACCTTCACGGGTCACTCGCTTGCCGTTGCTCTCCATATCACCCTGCTGGAAATAGGCCGGGAAGCGATGCAGGTATTGATCATAGGGCAAGATGGCGTGGGTTTGCGCATCGAAAAAATCGTTGTACCAAATACCCAGCAGGGCCAGTATCACCGGCAGATTTTTGGCAAAGGGGGTGGTGCGGAAATGTTCGTCCATGGCATGGGCGCCGCTCAATAGCGCATTAAAATTATCCATGCCGATATACAGCGCGATAGGCAGGCCGATAGCCGACCACAGCGAATAACGGCCACCCACCCAGTCCCAAAATTCAAACATATTTTTGGTGTCGATGCCAAACTTGGCGACTTCCTTGGCGTTGGTGGAAACGGCCACAAAATGTTTGGCTACCACCGCCTCATCCCGCGCCGTGCTCAGAAACCACTGTCGCGCGGTGTGGGCGTTGGTCAAGGTTTCCTGCGTGGTGAAGGTCTTGGAGGCGATAATAAACAGCGTGGTCTCGGCATTAACCGCCCTCAACACCTCGGCGATATGCGTTGCATCGACATTGGATACAAAATGCGCCCGCAGACCGGGCTTGCCATACGGTTTGAGCGCCTCGCACACCATAACCGGGCCGAGGTCAGAGCCGCCGATGCCGATATTGACGACATCGGTAATCGCCTTGCCGGTGTAGCCCTTCCACACGCCGTTGCGTACTGTGTCGCTAAACTCGCGCATATGTGCGAGCACGGCATTGACGCCGGGCATGACATCGGCCCCAGCCACCTTAATAGGCCGGTTAGAGCGATTGCGCAATGCGATGTGTAATACCGCGCGGTCTTCGGTGCAATTAATCTTGTCACCGTTGAACATCTTATCGATCCAGTTCCGGAGATCGGCCTGTTCGGTGAGCTTCAGCAACAAGCCCTGGGTCTTGTCGGTAATGCGGTTCTTGGAGTAATCGAGCAGCAGATCACCGAAGGCGAGTGAATATTTGGCAAAGCGCTGCGGGTCGGCCTTGAACAGATCGCGCATGTGCAGCGGCGCGATTTCGCTATAGTGCGATTGCAGTGCCTTCCAGGCGGGGGATTCCGTTAATGCAGACATGATACCTGCCTTATTTTATTTAAACTTAATGACAACCAGCGGTGATTATACCGGCATTCCCTGGTCGGCCACCTTTAAAAATTCTCCGATCGAGAGGGTATCTTCCACCGGTTCCAAGTCGTTGCGCCAGGCCTGATATTCGCGGTCGAATAGACGATTGGCGGCGGGCGGACCCCACGTGCCGGCGGGATAGGTGTGGATGAAATCGCGCTCCATCGACCACACCTTGAGCATGGGGTCTACCACCTGCCAGGCCCAGCGTACCTCGTCATAACGTAAAAACAGGGAGTGATCGTCATCCAGCACGTCCAACAGCAGCGCCTCGTAGGCGTCGAGCTGCACCTCGAACTCGTGACGGTAACTGGCATCCAGGCTGACCGTGCGGGTTTGCATCTTGAGGCCCGGCAGCTTGGCCTGTAATTCGACGCGCAGGCATTCCTCGGGTTGGATACTGAGGATAATCCAGTTAGGGCGCACTGAATCGGTCGGCGTCTCGCGGAAGATACGCTGCGGCGGCTGCTTGAAACGGATGCAAATATACGAGGTGCCCTTGGCCATGCGCTTGCCGGTGCGCACGTAAAACGGCACGTCACGCCAGCGCCAATTGTCGATATAAAATTTCACTGCGGCATAGGTTTCGGTGCTGCTGCTCGGCGGGACGCCTTCTTCCTCTAAATAACCAAGTACCTTGCGTCCTTCCGAAATGCCGCGCGTGTATTGAGCGCGAAAGGTGTGCGCATGCACCGCGCTCTGGGGGATGGCGCGTATCGATTTGAGCACTTTCACCTTTTCGTCGCGCAACGATTCCGCTTCCATATTGGCGGGCGGCTCCATCGCCACCAGCGTCAGCAATTGTAATAGATGGCTCTGCACCATATCGCGCAAGGCGCCGGCGTTATCGTAGTAATCGGCGCGGCCATTGATACCTTGTGTCTCGGCATGGGTGATCTGCACATGATCGATGTAATTACGGTTCCATAATGGCTCCAACATGATGTTGGCGAAACGGAATATCAAGACATTCTGTACCGTGCCCTTCCCCAAGTAGTGATCAATGCGGAAGATTTGGCGTTCGCTGAAATGGCGATGCAGACGCTCCTCCAAAACCTCGGCGCTCTCCAGATCGTGGCCGAAGGGTTTTTCGATGACCAAGCGCCGCCAGCCCGCCTCTTCTTCATGCAACCCCGCTGCGACGATATTCTCGCTCACTATAACGAATTCGGCGGGGCGGATGGCCATGTAAAACGCCACATTTCCCGAGGCGTGGTAACTATTGGCAAGTTCTTCCTTGAGACGATGGTAAGAATGCACATCAGCTAGATCACCTTGAAAATAATGCAGACGTTCCTTGAAGTGAGAAAATACATTCGGATCGAGCCCGCGCCTAACCTTAGAGCCTAATAGGCCGGCCACTTCATTGCGCCACTGCTCGGTTGTCCAATCGCGCCGCCCAAAACCCACGATGGTCATCTCCGCAGGCAAGCGACAGGCCTCCTCAAGGTGATAGAGGGCCGGCAATAATTTATTCTGCGCCAGATTGCCGGTGGCGCCGAAAATAACGAATACGCACGCGTCTTTCATGGGGTTAACCTACTTTTGGGGCGGTATGTCCGCCGAAGGCCTTACGCATCAATGACAATAAACGATAGCCGAAACCACTCTTGTCGCGACTGGCGAAACGCATCTGCAGGGCCAGCGTCATGACCGGCGTGGCCACGCCCTGTTCAATGCCCTCAATGGCAGTCCAGCGTCCCTCACCGGAGTCTTCCACATAGGGAGACAAGCCTTCCAATATCTGCTCGGCTGTTAGCGGCGGTTGTTGGCCTGCACCGACCTTAAGGGCCTGTGCGGTCAAATCCAGCAGCCAGCTCCTGACTACCGAGCTATGCCGCCACAATTCGGTAATCTGCGCCAGATCGAGCGCAAACGCCTGTTTACCCTGGAGCAGGCTCAGACCCTCAGCATACGCCTGCATCATGCCGTACTCG
>DATECT010000225.1:0-19510 GCA_035286765.1 Gammaproteobacteria bacterium | reverse complement strand
CATTATTTGCGGGTGCACTAGTCAATTGTAATCAAGTTTCAACCGGTGCAACACTGTTCAAATTTATGCGCCTGGTTTAATATAATGCCTTGCTTATTCAACATAATTAAAATAAATCGATTTGACTCAAATACAAAGGGGAACGATGAATAAGTCGCTAATAGTAGCGGTCTGCCTATTTATCTCTATAAGCTTTAGTTACGCCGCAGAGAAGGTTGACATTAATACCGCAACGCAGCAGGAACTAGAATCGGTAAAGGGCATTGGCCCGAGCAAGGCGCTGGCCATCATCGAACACCGCAGCAAGTACGGCAATTTTATTAGTCTGGATGAGCTTGACCGCGTGCCCGGCTTTGGTAAAAAGGGCATAGATAAATTACGTGCGCTGATCACCGTCAGCGGCCCAGCGCTGGGCTTAACTAACAGGAGCGGCAAGGCCCCCTATGATTTTATGAAAGGAGGTGCGGGCTTGGAGGCCCTTAGCGATAAAAATACCGATGGAGTACAAGATTGCCCTCCGGATGGCTGCCTAGACCCTGAGAGTGACTATTAAAAGCTTTTGCTGAGACCTACATCCGCCGTTAAAGCATATCGTTTGGTATGCAGCGCTGTGACCTTAACGTAAATTAAAAACATCCGGTTAGACAATAGTATCGTTGAGGGCTCTATAGGACCTGTGTTAATTGTTCATGGGTCAACAGGAAAACCCCGCCACCACCGCGCTCGAAATCCAGCCATACAAAGGGTAGCTGCGGGTAGGCCTCTATTAACGCCGGTTCACTGTTGCCGACCTCTACTATTAGAATACCGTTTGGATTCAGGTGGGCAGCGGCCTCTTGTAAGATGTGTCTTACAACGTCTAAACCATCGCGGCCTGCTGCCAATCCTAGCTGTGGCTCATGCAAATATTCCGGCGGCAGGGCGGCCATATCCTGCACATCTACATAGGGTGGATTGCTGACGATAATATCGTACTTTTTACCTTGCAAATTTTGAAAGAGATTAGACTGAACGGCATGGACGCGTTGCGTTAATCCATGCTTATTAATATTTATTGTGGCAACGTCCAGGGCATCCGCGGAGATGTCAGTGGCATCCACGTCGGCCTCGTCAAAGGCGTAGGCGCAGGCAATGGCGATGCAGCCGCTGCCGGTGCACAGATCAAGAATTGCGTTGACCTGTCCGGGATCTACCCATGGTGCAAAACCCTTCTCGATCAGCTCGGCAATGGGCGAGCGCGGCACCAGCACGCGCTCGTCAACATAAAAACTCAAACCGGCAAACCAGGCCTCATGGGTGAGGTATGCAGCAGGTACGCGTTCTTTGGCACGCCGCATCAACAGGTTGCTGACCAAGGTTTTCTCGCTCGGGGTAAGCGCGGCATCCAGCAGAGCAGCGGGAAAATCATGAGGCAGATGCAGGGTATGCAAAACCAGATGCGTGGCCTCATCCAAGGCGTTATCGCTGCCGTGGCCAAAACACAGGGCCGCCTCATTTAACAGGCTAGTGCCCCAACGGATGAAATCGCGCAGGGTGCTCAGGTGCTGGGCCTCATCTTCGGATTTATTCATATAGGAAGCTTGGCCTTAACAAGGCGATAAGTGGAAATCATAACGGGAACGGGGCTGATTAAAGGGGCAGTTCAGTTAAATAACAACCATGCGTACTGCACTGCAAGCTGCTGCCTTGCTCATACCAATCACCCAATACGATGCGTTGCGCGGGCCTCCCATTCATGGAAAACTCATGAACGGCGGGACGATGGGTATGTCCATGGATCAGCCGGGTCACCTGATGTCTGCGCATGGTGGCTTCAACGGCATGCTGATCGACGTCCATAATATAATCTGCTTTTTGGCGAGTCTTTTCCTGACTCTCGGCACGGTATTGGCGCGCCAATGCAGCGCGTTGGGATAGGGGTTTGGCTAAAAAGGCTTGTTGCCAATCGGTATTGCGTATCTGGGTGCGCAGAGCCTGATATTCGGTGTCTTGCGTGCACAGGGTATCTCCGTGCATAAGCAAGGTAGGTTCGCCGTACAAATCAATTACGCACTCATCAGGCAGCAGGCGGCAGCCGGTCGTCTGCGCAAAATTAGAGCCGATTAGAAAGTCACGATTTCCGTGCATCAGAAATAACTCGACGCCTTGGCCGGTGAGCTGACGCAGTCCCGCGATAATACGCGCATGTTCGGCATCCGTATCGTCGTCGCCGATCCAGGCCTCGAATAAATCGCCTAAGATATAAAGCGCTTTACTCTGAGTCGCTTGATATTGCAGAAACTGCAAAAATAACTCGGTAACCGCCGGACGCTCGGCGCAAAGGTGCAGATCGGAAATAAACAGCGTATTACTTGGCAGAGGTTTTTCCGTCCTTGGTCGCAATGGCTGCTTTATCTACACCGGTTTGTGCCAGGGAGGGTGTGGCTGGAGTCTCTCCCGCCGCGGTTGTCTTGGTGTCTTTTTTGGCGCTCTTCTTGTTACGTTTCTTGGCAGTCTTCTTTTTGGGTTTCTGGGCGTCAGCCACTTTTTCGCTATCGGCCTTTGCCACTACGGTCGCCGGCGCGGCCGGCTCGATGCTTACTTTAGTAATGATAATCGGGATTCGCGGGACGTCTTGAGCGAAAGGTCCGCCGGCGCCGGTCGGTGTGTTGCGAATCTTATCTAATACATCCATGCCCTCGGTCACCCGGCCAAACACGGTATAGCCCCAATAACCGGGCTTGGGTGCATGGTGGTCCAGGAAGGGGTTGTCGGCAACGTTGATAAAGAATTGATTGGTGGCGGAGTCAGGGTCGTAGCCGCGTGCCATGGCAATGGTGCCGCGCTCGTTTTTAAGTCCGTTAGTAGCCTCGTTCTGGATGGAGGCGCGCATGGGACGCGGTTTATACTCGGCGCTGTAAGCGCCGCCTTGCGCCATGAAGTCGCCGATCACGCGGTGGAACAGTGTCCCATCATAGCTGCCGTCTTTCACATAGCTTAAAAAATTATCCACGGTCTTGGGGGCCTTATTGCTATCAAGCTCTACGATCATATCGCCAAGGTTGGTTGCTATGCGCACCCGCGGTAATGTGCTGTCCGCGGCAATGGTATAGGGGGTTGCCGAAAAAGCGAAAATGAATAATGTCAAGCAACTCAGTAAATATCGCATATTCTCGTCTCACTGCTGCATCGTATTGATCAAGGTAAATGGAATAATAAAGGGTTTACGCCCCGGGAGAAAGAGGGGTTGGTTTTCCGGGGGAGGGTTTTAAGTTACTATGGGCGTTTATGACTACGCCCCCCATTAAAACACGTTTTGCGCCCAGCCCCACGGGTTTTTTGCACCTGGGCAATGCGCGTATGGCCTTATTTTGCGCATTATGGGCTAAACATAATAAGGGGATTTTTCTACTCAGGATTGAAGATACCGACCAGCAGCGCAGCGCCGGGCAGTATACGGACGTGCTGCAAGAGGATTTGCGCTGGATGGAGCTGGCCTGGCAGGAAGGCCCCGGGGTGGGCGGGCCGCACGCCCCCTACGCCCAATCGGAACGCCACGGCATTTATCAAAATTACTTTGATAAACTGATACATAACGGCCAGGCCTACCCCTGCTTTTGCAGCGAGCAGGAACTGGCGTTGTCACGCAAGACCCAACTGGCGGCGGGTCAGCCGCCGCGCTATGCCGGCACCTGCACCCACCTCACCACCGATCAAGTCTACGCGCGCCTCGCTCAAGGCTTAAAGCCGACCTTGCGGTTTCGGGTGCCGCGCAATGAGCAGGTGCAATTTAATGATCTGGTGCGCGGACCGCAGGGCTTTAACAGTAATGATATAGGCGACTTCATCGTGCGGCGGGCGGACGGCACACCGGCCTTTTTCTTCACCAATGCCATCGACGATGCGCTGATGGAGGTTACCGATGTGCTGCGCGGCGAGGATCACCTCACTAATACGCCGCGCCAAATCATGTTATTGCAGGCGCTGGGACTGCGTGTGCCGCACTACGGGCATGTTTCACTGATCCTGGGCGCTGATGGCGCGCCCTTGTCTAAACGCCACGGTAGCCACAGCGTGCAGGATGTACGCAACGAGGGCTATTTTCCGTTGGCGCTTAATAATTATTTGGCGCGCCTGGGGCATCACTACGACAATAATGATTTTATGGATATGAACGGTCTCGCCGCTACGTTCGACATCACCAAGATCGGCCGTGCGCCCGCGCGCTTCGACCTTGCCCAATTAAACTTTTGGCAACAGCAGGCCATTATCCATGCCGACACCGAGGCGTTATGGGCGTGGGTGGGGGAGGCGGTGCGAGGGCTGGTACCCACTGACCAACGCGCTGATTTCATAGACACGATACGCACTAACATCACCCTGCCGCGCGATGCCGTCGTGTGGGCGCACATCCTCTATTCCGATCCCCTGCCGCTTAGCGATCAGGCCTATCACATCATCCAGCAGGCCGGCCCGGCCTTCTTTGAAAATGCCCTGCAGGCACTAGAGCAACATCCCAATGATTTTAAGGCCATGGCGGGCGAGGTCAAAAAGAAGGTGGGGGCGAGCGGCAAGGGGTTGTTTCAACCGTTACGTGCCGCGTTAACGGGCGAGCTTGACGGGCCTGAAATGGCGCGTATCCTGCCGCTATTGGGCGCCGCCCGCGCCCGCGCGCGGCTACAAGCCGTATTATAAATTAGCAGAACACAACGGTTGTTGCCCACTTAAGCGCATTTAGCTTAACGAGGTAAATTTCCAGACCACGCCAGGGTCCAAAGTTTGATATAGGCGGCGGTCGGCATGGTGCAAGTGAATTCCCCCCTTTGTAAAAGGGGGGCAAGGGGGGATTTAATGGCGTCACCACGTAGCTAGCGCTGCAAATCCCCCTCAGTCCCCCTTTTGCAAAGGGGGAAGATTGGGTGCTAATCACCTTGGTGGTGCACGGTTTTATCAATGCCTATGAGGCACTAACAAAGCAAGCCGCCGGCTTTGCCGGTGCATTTGACTCTGTCGCGGAAAAATCATGCTGCGCATCTACAATACGCTAACAAAAACCAAACAGCCGCTTACCCCTATCGAACCCGGCAAGCTGCGTCTTTACGTCTGCGGCATGACGGTCTACGACTATTGTCATCTAGGTCATGCCCGGGTGATGGTGGTATTTGACTTAGTGGTACGTTATCTGCGCAGCATAGGCTACGAGGTAACGTATGTGCGCAACATCACCGATATCGACGACAAGATTATCCGCCGCGCCAATGAGAACGGCGAGCCCATCGGCGCATTAACCGAACGCTTCACGCAGGCCATGCACGAGGATGCGGATAGGCTGGGTGTCTTGCGCCCGGATCAGGAGCCGCGCGCCACGCAATATATCGGCGAGATCATTAATATGATCCGCAGCTTGGTAGAAAAACACTACGCCTATGCCGCCGTTAATGGCGACGTCTATTATGACGTAAGCCGGTTCCCCGCCTACGGCGCACTTTCGGGCAAGCACCTGGAAGATCTGCGCGCCGGCGAGAGGGTAGGTATCGACGAGGCCAAGGATGACCCGCTCGACTTCGTGCTATGGAAGGCCGCGAAACCGGGCGAGCCGAGTTGGGATTCTCCGTGGGGCAAGGGCCGGCCGGGCTGGCATATTGAATGTTCGGCCATGTCTACCCATTGCCTGGGCGAGCATTTTGATATCCACGGCGGCGGCATGGATTTGCAGTTCCCGCATCACGAGAATGAAATCGCGCAATCCGAGGCGGCCACCGGACAGACCTTTGTCAACGTGTGGATGCACAATGGTTTTGTGCGCGTCGATGAAGAAAAGATGTCCAAGTCGCTGGGCAATTTCTTCACCATCCGCGAGGTACTGAAAAAATACGACCCCGAGGTAGTACGCTTTTTCATTGCCCGGGCGCACTATCGCAGTCCACTAAACTATTCGGATCAACACCTGGAAGATGCCAAGCAGGCCTTGACGCGACTGTATACTGCGCTGCGGGGGGTCGATGTGGGCGGCGCGTATGCAGTAGATTGGCAACATCCGCAAGCCGCCCGTTTTCGAGCCGCGTTGGACGACGACTTTAATACCCCGGAGGCCGTGGCCGTGTTATTCGAGTTGGCCAATGAGCTTAATAAATCAAAGTCCGGTCAAGATGCCGCCTTGCTGAAGGCCTTGGCCGGCATACTGGGTTTGCTCACCCGCAGCCCCGACGCCTACCTGCAAGGGCGGGATGGCGCGGCAGTGCAGAGCGGCGGCGCGGCAAGCGCTGAGGCCGTCTATAACGACGCGATGATTGAAGATTTAATCAAGCAGCGCACGCTGGCCAGAGAGACCAAGGACTGGGCCGAATCGGACCGGCTGCGCGATATGCTGAAAGCCCACGGCGTGATCCTGGAAGACGGCCCCAGCGGGACCAGCTGGCGCAGAATTTAATACGCGCAGGGCGGTGTGCCCAGCCTCCATCATATTTGCATGCACATGCCGCCCCATTCCATCAGGGGTTTAGGTGCTGCCAGCCCAAATCCTTGGGCGTAATCTATACCCAAATCCCGCAGCTTGCCCAATGCGCTATCGCTCTCGGTGTGCCCCGCGATGGTTTGAATCCCCATGATATGCCCAAGCTGATTGATGGCGTCTACAACGGCGCTATCCGCCGGATCGCTGAAGACATTTTTAATGAGGGTACCGTCGATCTTAAGATAATCCACGGGGATATTTTTTAGATAGGAAAACGAGCAGAATTCGCTGCCGAAATGTTCCAACGTAAAATGGAAGCCAAGGGATTTAAGGTTCCATACAAGGTCAGTTACCCTGGTAACATCGCTAAGTGCTGCCGATTCAGTGATCTCGAAACATATATTATCGGGTGAGACGCCATATATACTCGTTTGCTCGCAAATATAGGCAAGAATATGCGGATCCATTATGGAAGCCGCGGAAAGATTAATCGAGCAGCTACACAGTTTTCTGCCCTTGTTGCCTGTGTATACCTCTTGAATAGTGTGAAATGCCGTTTTAATGACCCACCGGTCAATGGTAGGCATTAAATTGTAGCGCTCGGCGGCGGGCATAAATGCACCCGGCATAATAAGTTGCTGGCCAGTATCCCTGAGGCGTAGCAATACTTCGTAGTATTCGCCTGATGTAGAGTTGGTGCAGAGCGGCATGATTTTTTGCTGATAGAGGATAAAGCGGTTTTCCGCTAAAGCATGATTAATCTTGCCCCGCCAATCTATATTGTTACGCTGCCAGTCCGGCTCCGCCTGGCCATTAATAATGCCGTTCATTTGGATACGGTTGCCTCCTTGGTTTTTTGCGGTGTAGCAATTTATATCCGCGATATTAATAACATCGGATATACTGGTGGATGTCGACGTAATGTGGGCCAAGCCCACGCTCATACCAATGGAGAAAACTTTGTTCTGCCTGTTGTCTTGCCAAGTGAAACGAAACTCTTTTATGGCGTGGAGAATATGATCAATAATCCCCTGCGCCTTTTCCAGGGAGCAGTTATGTAATAATACGCAAAATTCATCCCCCCCCAGACGTGCAAGCGTATCCGTTTCGCGGACCTCTGATTTTAATAATGTAGAAAATTGGCGCAGTAACTCATCCCCCGCGGTATGGCCGCAGGTATCATTGACAGCCTTGAACTGGTCGAGATCCATGTAACACAACACATGCTCGGTATTGTTTGCGTAGGCACTGGCCAAGGCGTATTCCAAGCGCCGTTCAAACTCAGACCGGTTAATTAAACCGGTTAGTGAGTCATGGATGGCTTGGTGGGTCAGCTTCTGCGTTATTTCATGCGCCTTGCTCACATCGCGGAATACTAATACAGCACCTATAATGATTCCTGCACCATCGCGTATCGGCGCCGCGCAATTTTCTATGGGTATTTTATGGCCATTGCGCTGGACCAGAGTGGTGCAGCTTGGTAAGGAGGAGGCCGCGCCTCCGGTCAATATATTGCCGATAGGATATTCCGGTGCTTCGCCGTGGACATCATAAATAACATTGAATATCTTGCTCAGTGGCATGCCCCGCGCCTCGGCGTTGCTCCAGTCCGTTAATCGCTCTGCGGCAGGATTAAGATATTCAATGCGACCCGCTATTCCGGTGGTGATAACCGCATCGCCAATGGCGTTGAGCGTAATCTGGGCATGCTCTTTTTCAGGCGATTCCGGTCTTAACGCCCGCTTTAATGTCCTTAGGGTAAATGCCTTCATGGTAAAGAAGGTGGCGAGGCCCAACATTAATCCCAGTAGTGCTGCCAGCCCGGTGCCAATAAAAAGCGGTTGCAGGGAGTGGCGGATTTCAATGCGTCCAGCCACACTGCCTGAGTCCAGCAGCGGTGCGGAACCGACTATAAAAGGCCAGGATAATGCATCGCCTAATTCAATAACAAAGTTGCCTTGCTTATCGAAAATACGCCGTGAGTCGGGGTATCCTTGGTCTATATGGGAATCCAGTAAATTCCGTAGCCGAGGGTCATTAAGATGCCAAGGTTGGGTATTTCCGCGGATGAACTGCGAGACCAGATCCGCGTATGCCTTTACCTCTATTTTCAGCGCGGCGGTTTGATGCTGATAACCGAAACTTAAGTAGGATAGCGGGAGCGTAAGGCCGATCAACACAGCTAACAACGCAGCCATCCAGGTTGTGTTATTACCAGTTTGAGACCCTGAGCCGGGCATCAGTTGGTTTCATCCTTTGCAATTATTATGGTTTCGCTAGATATTCTTTCCGTTAGGTGAGGGAAGCGGATTGCCAGCGTAACAACACGTTCAACATGGGGCAAATACGGAATGTCAGCTACATACATGGCTATAGCCTCTTAACTTCTTATTATTTGTATCAGATGAGGCTTGGGCAAGCCTGCAAGCGTATTGTTATACGCTTGCAAAAATAAATTTTATAGGGGGAAGAGCGAAATAATTTCTATTCTATGTGGGATGTATTCCCACGTGCGGACGGACTGCGTGGAAACAACTCTGAGGGTGAACCTTATATATTTTAATTACTTCAAATTTACAATCACTTAGCGCAGAATTCGAGCAAATTATTTAACTGCATAACCCTTATTAATTAGTCAATATTTTAGTAAAAAAATTCTTATTAGGGGCGGGCATCGACACCTTCGCCTTCTTTCTTAACCGGCATTAAATCGGCGCGCGAGATACCTAGCCACATGACGATGGGGCTGGCGACCAGGACCGATGAATACGTGCCGATGACAATGCCCAAGGTTAGCGCCAAGGCGAAATAAAACAGAGTCTCGCCACCTAAGAATAACATTGAAAATACCATCAATTGCGTCGTGACGTGCGTCATGATGGTACGGCTCAAAGTGCGCGTGATCGCGTTGTCGATAATTTCCGGGACCGTGCCCTTGCGCATCTTGCGGAAATTCTCGCGTATCCGGTCAAATACCACCACGGTATCGTTGACTGAGTAACCGAGAATGGCGAGCACGGCGGCGAGCACGGTCAATGAGAATTCCCATTGAAACGCCGCGAACAGGCCGAGAATAATAATCACGTCGTGGGCCGTGGCGATAATAGCACCCACTGCAAAACGCCACTCGAAGCGTATGGCGAGGTAAATCATAATGCCGATGGAGACGAGTATCAGCGCCAGGCCGCCGTCATTGACCAATTCCGCGCCGACTTGCGGACCGACAAATTCCACGCGCCGCAGTTCGGCTTTATTATCCTGCTGGCGTAGTGCATTCAGCACCTTCTCGCTAAGCTGGGCGCTGGTTACGCCTTGCTTTACGGGTAGGCGAATGAGCACATCCACCGAGGAACCGAAGTTTTGTACCGAGGCATGCGCATAGCCATTATTTGTCAGTGTGGTACGTATGGTTTGAATGTTGGCGGCCTGCGGATAGCGCACCTCCATTAAGGTGCCGCCGGTGAAATCCACCCCGAGATTTAAGCCGCGGGCTATTAAAAAGATAACTGCTATGACAAATGTACCCATGGAGATGAACGCCGTGAGGCGGGCATAGCTCATAAAGGGGATGTCGTGCTTTATTTTAAAAAATTCCATAGTGGTTCCTTAAATCATTACTCAGGATACATCACTTTAAATCGCCAGCCGGGCCAGTTTACGGCGTCTGCCGTAGCTTAAATTGACGATGGCGCGCGATACCATAATGGCACTGAACATGGAGGTTAGGATACCGATGCAGAGTGTGACGGCAAAGCCGCGCACCGGGCCGGAGCCTAACCAGAATAGCGCCACACCGGCTATCAGCGTGGTGATGTTTGAGTCGACGATGGTATCGAAGGCACGTTCGTAGCCGGCGCTGATGCTGGCCTGCGGGCTGTTGCCGTTGCGCAACTCCTCGCGTATGCGCTCGAAGATCAGCACATTGGCATCAATTGCCATACCGACGGTAAGCGCGATACCGGCGATGCCCGGCAGGGTGAGCGTGGCTTGCAGCATCGACAATATCGCAATGAGCAAGATAATGTTTACTGCCAAGGCAATGCTGGAGATGATGCCGAACACGCGGTAATAAAATGCCATGAACAGGGCGATCGCGGCGAAGCCGATCATGGTGGAGTTGAAGCCCTTCTGGATGTTTTCCGCGCCCAGGCTGGGGCCGACGGTGCGCTCTTCAATGATGTCGATAGGCGCGGCCAGCGCTCCGGCGCGCAGCAGCAGGGCGAGGTTGCGCGCCTCCGTGGTGCTGTCCAGGCCGGTGATCTGGAAGCGCTTGCCGAGTTGCTCGCGTATGGTGGCTACATTGATGACTTCCTCAATCTTGTTGCGCACTTTTTCCTGTTTGCCGTTGATGGTCTTGGTCTCCACCTTGCTCTCGATGAATACCACGGCCATCAGTTTACCGACGTTGTCTTTGGTGACGTTGCTAAAAATGCTCGCGCCTTTGCCGTCCAGGGTGATGAAGACCGCCGCGCCGCCGGTTTGTTGTTCTATGCCGGAGGCGGCATCGGTGATGTAATCGCCGGTCAGCATAACTTGGTTTTTAAGCAATACATGGCCGCCATCACGCTGCTTATATAGCTTGGCGCCCGCCGGGACTTTACCCGCCACGGCCTCTTCTACATTATGCGTCTCATCGACCAGGCGGAATTCCAAGGTGGCCGTGGCGCCCAGGATTTCCTTGGCGCGCGCGGTATCCTGCACGCCGGGCAATTGCACCACGACACGGTTGTCGCCTTGTTGCTGAATAATCGGTTCGGCCACGCCGAGCTCGTTGACGCGCTTGCGCAAGGTGGTGATGTTTTGCTGCAAGGCAAACTTGCGCACCTCGCGCTGGTCCGCATCGCTGAGGCTGGCGATCAAATAGTAATCGCCGGCGCGCTCTTCGTCCTGGAGTACCAGCGAGCGAAATTCCTCGTGGATGAGGTCGCGCGATTTGGCGAGTTCGTCGGCGCTGCGAAATTTGACTTCAACGCCGCGCTGGCTGCGCGCGATGGTGACATAACGCAGTTTTTTATCGCGCAACGTGGAGCGAAAATCGCTCACGTAGCGTTCCTCGGCCTGTTTGACCGCCGCATCCATGTCCACCTCCATGAGGAAGTGCACGCCGCCGCGCAAATCCAGACCCAGGTACATGGGGGCGGCATTGATCGCCCTCAGCCAGCCGGGCGTGGTGGGGGCGAGGTTCAGTGCCACGATATAACCGCTATCCAGGCCCTCGCGGATAATGTCCTTGGCCTTTAATTGCACGCCGGTATCAGCAAAGCGGACGAGTAGGCCGCGCGCGTCTTGGCTGATGGATTGATAAGGGAGTGAGGCCTGTTTGAGCAGGTTGCGCACTTTTTCCTGGGTACTGCTATCGATGGTGGCGGTGCGGGTGGAGGAGATCTGTATCGCCGGGTCTTCGCTGTATAGATTGGGCAAGGAATAAAGGGCGCCTATCAATACCACTACCGTCACGAGCAGGTATTTCCATACGGGATACTGATTAATCATGGCATTTATTCCAACCGGGCATGAGTGAGGCCTAAAGTTTAAGGGGTCTTAAAAGTTGAGGATAATGTTGCGCAATTCAGCCTAATCCTTCTTAACGAGAAGGGGTCAATACAGGGTGATTGGTTAATGATACGGAGGCCGTTACGCCGCCTTGATAGTGCCTTTAGGCAGGATGGTCGCCACGGCCTGCCGTTGTACTTTTAAGGCGACCCCATCGGCCACTTCCAGGGTGACGAAATCGTCGTTGACATCGGTAATGCGGCCCAGCAGCCCGCCGCTGGTGACTATCTCGTCGTCTTTGGCCAGGGCCGCGACCATGTTCTTATGCTCCTTGGCGCGCTTCATTTGCGGCCTGATCAGCAGGAAATAAAACACTGCAAAGATAATGATCAGCGGCAAAAAGCTCAGCAGGCCGGATTCGGGTGTCGGGGCCGGGGTGGCTTGGGCTAGGGCATCCGTGATGAAAAAGCTCATGGTTTTTTCCTATTGTTAAGTTCGATGATCGGCTAATTATGACACAGCAAGCGGGTTTTGCGCGCGTTTTGCATGGAACTCGGCCACAAAATTCTTTAATACGCCCTGGGCGATGGCGTCGCGCAGCCCGCGCATAAGCTCCTGGTAATAGTATAAATTATGAATGGTGTTCAGGCGGGCGCCGAGGATTTCCTGGGTTTTATCCAAATGGCGCAGGTAGGCGCGGCTGTAATGTTGGCAGGTGTAACAGGCGCAATGCTCGTCCAGGGGGCGGGTGTCGAACTGGTATTGGCTGTTGCGGATGCGGATCTCGCCGCCGTGCACGAACAGGTGGCCGTTGCGCGCATTGCGGGTGGGCATGACACAGTCGAACATGTCTACGCCGAGCTGCACCGCCTCGACGATATCCTGCGGGGTGCCCACGCCCATTAAATAGCGCGGGCTGTGCACCGGCATGTGCGGGAGTAGATTACCGAGCACGCGTAGCCGGTCGTCCTTGGGTTCGCCGACCGAGAGTCCGCCGATGGCATAGCCGTCAAAACCCAGGGCCGTGAGTCCCTGTAACGAGGCGCTGCGCAGGTGGTCATGCATGCCGCCTTGCACAATGCCGAACAGGGCGGCGGGGCTGCCGCTGTGGGCCGCTTTACTGCGCGCGGCCCAGCGCAGCGACAGTTCCATGGAACTGCGCGCGGTTTCTTCATCGGCGGGGTAGGGCGTGCACTCGTCGAACACCATCACGATGTCCGAGCCCAGCGCCCGCTGCACGGCGATGGCCTGTTCCGGCCCCAGGAATACCAGATCGCCGTTGACCGGCGAGCGGAAGGTCACGCCTTCTTCTGCAATCTTCCGTAGCTCTCCCAGACTGAATACCTGGAAACCTCCCGAATCGGTAAGGATAGGGCCCTGCCAGTGCATGAAGTCGTGCAGATCGCCGTGCGCGGCAATCACCTCGATGCCGGGTCGCAGCATCAGGTGGAAGGTGTTGCCGAGGATGATCTCGGCCCCAAGTCCGGTAAGCTCTTCCGGCGTCATGGCCTTGACCGTGCCATAAGTCCCCACCGGCATAAAGGCCGGGGTCTGTACGGTGCCGCGCGCAAACACGAGTTGTCCGCGCCGCGCGGCGCCATCGGTATGGAGGAGTTTAAAGTTCATATAACTTCAGTTTCAAGTAGCAAGTTACAAGTTACAAGAAAAGGCCTTCCCTTGCTACTTGTCACTTGCAACTTGTAACTGTTTTGTTAAAAACATCGCATCCCCATAACTGAAAAAACGGTAACCTTTTTCTACCGCATGGCGATAGGCCGCCAAGACCCGCTCTGTGCCAGCGAAGGCGCAGACTAACATAAGCAGGGTCGATTCCGGCAGGTGAAAATTGGTAATCAAGGCATCGATGGTGCGGAAACGGTAGCCGGGGTAGATAAAGATATTGGTCTCGCCTTGGAAGGGCTGGAGTTCACCCCCTTGCGCTGCGCTCTCCAGTGCGCGCGCACTGGTGGTGCCCACGGCAATCACGCGCCCGCCGCGGGCCCGCGTCGCGCGCACCTGGGCGCATACCTGTTCCGGCACCACGACCCATTCGCTGTGCATCTTATGTTCTTCAACAGTGTCCACGCGCACCGGATGGAATGTGCCTGCCCCCACATGTAAGGTGATATAGGCACTTTCAATGCCCCGCTGAGCCAGCAAATCCAGTAATGGCCGATCAAAGTGCAGCCCGGCAGTGGGGGCGGCGACAGCACCTTTATGACGGGCATAAACGGTTTGATAGCGCTCGTCATCAGTCTGATCGGCAGGCCGGCTGATATAAGGCGGCAAGGGCGTATGCCCCAAGGTCTCCACGATCTCCAATACCGATCGACTATCCTCAAAGCGCAATTCAAAGAGATCATCCTTGCGCCCCAGCACCATTGCCGAGACGGGTGCGGCGGTTTGGCTCGTCAAGGTAAAACGGCTGCCTATTTTAGGGGGCTTGCTGGCGCGCACATAGCCCAAGGCGCGCCGGTCGTCTAATAAGCGCTCTACCAATACCTCGACCTTGCCGCCGCTGTGTTTATGGCCGAGCAGACGTGCCGGGATAACGCGCGTATCATTAAATACCAGTAAGTCCCCGGCCTGGAGCAACGCGGGCAGTTCGGTAAAACCCCGGTCTTGCATGCTGCCGCTTTGCCCGTCCAGACACAGCAAGCGGCTCTGGCTGCGTTGCGGGGAGGGGTGCTGGGCGATCAGCGCGGGGGGAAGCTCGAAATAAAAATCACTGCGTTGCATAGCCTGCAATAGTAACAATATCTACCACAAACTGTCTGGAACATTTATACTAGTGCGCTGTGCCGGGGTGGCGGAACTGGTAGACGCGCCGGACTCAAAATCCGGTGGTGGTGACACCGTGTCGGTTCGATTCCGACCCTCGGTACCAATTAAATAAGGCCTTGCTGTCCTTGTGACCTACACTGAGCCGCATGAGCGAGGTGGAGGTTTCGCGGCGTTGTCCCGCATAGTGTCCAAGCGGGTTACTTAGCCGCAATGCTGCTCAGTGAGCAGTTGCTGGGAGATGCTAAGTTGACGGGCATATTCTTCGTTAATAACCCGCCGCAGATGGCCGTTTTCATCAGGCAGCAAATCCCATAACCCACTGTTATGCCAGTGATTGGGGTCGTCCCAGTCGGGCCGGTCCAGGATCGGGTAGATGCATATGCCATGCACAGGCACACCTTGTGCGCAAGCCAGGTGGACTTCCTCTGCGATCTCTTTTATCCAGCGTGCCCGGCCCACGCCGAAATGGCTGGTCTCGGCCACGTACAAAGGGCGGCCATAGCGCAAATAAATATTGTGCAGCAATTGATGGAAGGGTATCCAGCGTGAATCGATGGGGGTGTCTTCCCAGCGCAGGCGGCCATCCGGGTGTTCCCACTGGTTGGAGTGGTAATAATTAATGCCGAAAATATCCAGATAGCGGGGATCGCCGCCTAATTCCGGCGCGCTACGTCCGGTCAGCATATCCCAGGTTTCATATTGGGACATATGCTGCCAATAGGCGTTCTCGACCAGGTCTGGGCGGTTGCGCGGCGGCATAACGTTGACGAGCGGATCGACATGACTTATGCGTGCACGCGGATCGATCTCCCATAAAGCCTCGCAGCCGGCGATCGTTGCGCGCACCAGATTGCGTTTCAATTCCCCCGGTTGCCGTAGATTGGCCTGCATCATGCGGCCCATGGCCCATGATAAAAAGGATATTTCATTGATGGGTGTGTAATAGGGTATGGCATCGGTATGCTCGGCCAGAAATCGTGCCACCGCCTTGCAAAAGCGCGCGAAACGATCGACGAAGGCGGGCGTGGAGGCATCTAAGTCATCGGGCCAACCGTAATGGCAGATGTCCCAGATGACCTGAATGTCATGCCGTTGTGCCGCCTCTACCATGGGGGCGAAGGAGGAGAAATCGAATTTTCCGGCACGTTCGATCAGATGCCAGCGTATCCCGTCGCGGGCCGTCTTTATATTCATGGGGCCTAGCAGGGCATAGTCATGATCGACTTGCCGGTCATGCTCGGTAACGGCAAGCATGTCCAGGCGCACCCCCGCCAGGGTGCGGTGCGTGGAGCACTCAAAACCCGCCAGCCAAAAAGAATTGAAGAGTTCGCGTGGGGCAGGACTTTCTTTGGGCATTCCTTGGTTGCTGAAGGTGCCCCTTCCGGCGGGCTACCTCTAACAGTTCCTTGTTTAATAATTCGCGTGCATGTGCCCGGCAAGCGCTGCTATTTATCGGGCCTCGCTCGTGGTATGTGTTTCTAGTGTACGGGTGTGCGATGCCTCGATAATGTGATTCGCGATCCCTAATCTGGCCAGCTTGATGCTTTGTATTTCACGGTTGTCGTCAAGGTGTGTGTCATGACAAGGGTGAATGCAACCGGCAATCGCCTTCCCCTGCGCATTATAGCGCCGGTATGGTTTTGCCGGCGGGTGGTCGCAAAGCGGGCAAAGTTTCTCATGTGCACTGTTAAAGAAACCGATACTATCAGTATTGTATTCGAGTAGGGAAAGCACGCTCATAAGGGTTACCTCACTCATTTCTTTAAGGGTAATCTTATACAGCGCTTCCATTGTGTACGCTGCCATTTGCCTGGCAAATAAACACTGGGTAATGCAATCCTTTGGCCTTGGAGCGAACGGAAATCACTGCTTACATTGATTACGCTGCATTATTTGTTAGTTCAATTTATTACGATCTATGTCCAACAGGGCAAGTGAAAGCCTCTGAATCAAAACCAATCCATGGTCTTGATCCAGAGGAGGGTAACCAGCAAGATCCCATTTGTCCTTGAGGTTGGGGGGTGCCTCAGAGGCGGAGACCTTACCGGTAGTTCCACTTTGCACGACCGCACGTTTGAGTCGAAGCGGACGAAGAACAGCCAGTTTGTGAGTGCCCGGGGCATGAACCGGGGAGACGCCTGTTCATGCATAGTGTGAAATGGTTAGTCCTATTTATTAGTGTTATTAACATTCACATCGAGCCTGTACACTGATTGTCTCACGATGATATATAGCAATTGCTGTGCCACGAATATAAGTATATGTTATTATTATATAATTATAGGTTTCCTGCGATTTACTTGCGCGCCGATTGTATCGATAATGCAACAGTCGCCAGGCTGTTTGCTGGCGAAGCGTGATGTAGTAAAGCCTGAATCTGTTTTGCTGAGTGTAAGTCTGCTGAAACAGGTGAATGGTTTGTCTGTATTAGTATTGCCAGTTGAGTAGAGGCACGTAACAGCGGGCTTTGGCTTAGGGTGGAGCGGCTACAAATCACGAGGTTTGGTGGGATACTTTTGGGTAGACCCATAACAGGTTTAGAATGCCAAGCATAAGCGCTAATCATTGTGGTGATGTGGGTGCGCGACTCATAGGCTGGCCGCGCTATGGAATAAAACGAACTGAACCGGGAGTAAGCCAATGAGGAAGGTGTTAATAATAATTCTGGTGTTGATATCCGTGGTCTTTCTTTATATAAGCTTTTTCGATACCTATAGCGACGGTACCCGTGTGGGGCACGTGGTCAAGCTAAGCCATAAGGGACTGGTTTTAAAAACCTGGGAGGCACAGCTTGATGTGGCGGGTTCGGCAACCGATGTGCAAGGCCGGGTATTATGGGAGTTTAGCATCGATGATCCCGCTATAGTAAAGCAGGTCGAGGCGGCGCAAACACAAGGGAGGCGAGTCAAAATTCACTACCAAGAGGAGCTCTACGTGGCCCCTTGGCGCGGTGAAACCAAATATATTGCCGATCAGGTCGATATCGTGGAGAGCGGTCGTTAATTGCTGGGCCGTAGTGCCCCGGTTGGCCTCTATCGGCGATGTCCGTGATGCGGCGTTAATGACAGTATAGATGCCCTAGTTTTACCCTGTGCCTGATCTAAAGTTTTTCCCTCCTGATCCGCTATAACCAAGTAGCGGAGCGATTATTTGCGCCTCTTATTGCCGCCTACTCGTTTGTTGCCGCGCTGGTGTGAGCAGGCAAGGATGTTGCATATTTCTAATTTGAAGCTACACCTATCTCAAATAGGGTAACACCAGTAATGTCATGCCGACGAGACGGAATGGGAGGAATGTGGAACCCCGGCACGCCTTGGACAACTTTACGGCAATTGATGCCTCGGTTG
The DNA here is from genome assembly GCA_035286765.1 of Gammaproteobacteria bacterium. Taxonomy (GTDB): domain Bacteria; phylum Pseudomonadota; class Gammaproteobacteria; order SURF-13; family SURF-13; genus DATECT01. The sequence continues at coordinate 1,453 of DATECT010000225.1, read as the reverse complement.
TGAAACTCTCCTCGGAAGACAGGCATTTTCGCAGCAGCTTCTAAACATAATGGGCCACGGTTGCTAGAGATTTTTGCGAAAGGAGTATGGCGGTGAGAAATATGAGTATTAAAAAGGTAATGTTGGTGACATTGGGCAGCATTGTGCTGTTGTGGCTTACCTTTGTCCTGGTCTCTTGGGTTACCCTGCAAACCATATACGATAAAGGCACTGAACAGCAGCGCATGGTGCGCGCTATGCTGGTGTTGAAGGATGTGCGTTTCCACGTAGTGCAGATCCAGCAATTTCTCACCGATGTTGGCGCCACTGCGGATCCGGGTGGTTACGAAGAAGCGAAAGGCAATGCGCAGGAAGCGATGGCAAGCCTGGATACGCTGGGGCAAATCCTCCCCGAACAAAACCAATTTATTCAATCCACCAAGGCCAATATAGAGGCCCTGCATCAGGTGGGTATCAAAATGGCTAAAATCTATGTTGATGAGGGTCGCGAGGCCGGCACTGCCATTATGAAGGCGCCCGGCGATGGTTTTGATGAGCGTTCGGCGATTCTGGCGAAGCAATTAGCCGATATGGTTGCCCAATTAAATGATAAATTGACAAAAAGCACCGACGATCTGCAGGCTACGGAAGTACACTCGCGCGTTATGATGAGCAGTTATGGGTTGGGTGGTTTGATGTTGGCCATCACCATGATGGTTATACTCTATCGCAAGGTTATTCCGCCTATTTGCGCAATCCGTACAGCCATAGAAAATATTGAAAAGTCGTCCGATTTAAGCAAGCGTATCGAGATACGCTCTGGAGACGAGATTGGGTTTGCAGCGGCGGCATTCAATAAAATGCTGGAGAAATTCGAATCCATTATTCAACAAGTAAGCGGTTCTATTTCCCTCCTGGCAAATGTGTCGGAACGCATGACGGCCATTACCGAGGAAACCAATCATGGCATGAATCATCAACAGTCGGAGATTACCCAAGTAGCCACTGCAATGAATGAGATGATGGCGACAGTGCAGACGGTAGCCCAGAATGCCAATGAGGCAGCCATGGCCGCGCAACAGGCAGACGAGCAGGCCTTGAACGGTAAGCACGTGGTGGCCGAAAGCATAGACTCTATTGATCGACTGGCCGATGATGTGGAGAAGGCTGCGGAGGTTATCCATAAGCTGGAAAAAGACAGCGAAAATATCGGCACGGTATTGGATGTGATCAAGGGCATTGCAGGGCAGACCAATTTACTGGCCCTGAATGCCGCGATTGAGGCAGCGCGGGCGGGTGAGCAGGGGCGTGGGTTTGCCGTAGTGGCGGACGAGGTGCGCACGCTAGCCAGCCGCACCCAGCAGTCAACCGAAGAAATCCATGAGATGATCGAGCAACTGCAATCGGCGGCCCATGCTGCGGTAAGGGCAATGGAGCAAGGGCGCAATCAAGCGAAGGCCAGTGTAGGCAAGGC
>DATECT010000224.1:0-8013 GCA_035286765.1 Gammaproteobacteria bacterium | reverse complement strand
CAGTTTGATGTTGTGTTGCCCGATCACCAGCCAGGTAAAAGGCTATCCCTTCGAGGTGGCGTTGAGCAGTAACGCTGGGGCTACCGGGGTTATTCTCGCTGATCAAATTAAAAGTGTTGATTGGGTGGCGCGCAAGGCTGTTAAAAAAGGCCGTGTTTCAAGTCGAGTTATGAACGAGGTCTTGGCAAAAGGCCTTATCTTGCTACGCTAGCCGTTTGTCTTCCTTAAATCCACACTGCCCGCTAGCGCTTTATCCACCGCCTTGCGCGTCAACTGCGGCGCAAACATCTCGATAAATCCGTACATATAGCCGCGCAGATAACTGCCGCGGCGCACGGCAATGCTCGTCGTGCTGTTTTCAAAAAGATGCTTCACATCAATCGCGCGCAGGTTGCGGTCGCGCTGCGCGTCGAAGGCCATGCTGGCGAGCAGCCCAATGCCCAAGCCGAGTTCCACATAGGTCTTAATCACGTCCGAGTCGAGCGCGGTTAATACGATATTGGGCTCCAGGCCGCGCGCCCGGAAGGCCTTGTTGATCAGCGAGCGCCCGGCAAAGGCGGAGTCGTAGGTAATGATCGGGTAGCGCGCCAAGGTTTCCAGGGTCAACGGTGTTTCGTTGAGGATAGGATGGCCGGGCGGCGCGATCACGCAGCGGTTCCATTGGTAGCAAGGCATGGCGACAAGGTCGGCGAAACTGGCCAAGGCCTCGGTGGCAATACCCACGTCGGCCTCGCCCGAGGCGACCATCTGCGCGATCTGGATGGGATTGCCCTGATGCAAGTGCAGGCTGACCTCCGGGTAGCGCTGCGTGAAGGTTTTAATCACGCGCGGCAAGGCGTAGCGAGCCTGCGTGTGGGTGATGGCGATAGACAGGCTGCCGCTGGTCTCGCTGCTAAATTCGATGCCGGCCTGCTTGATATTCTGCATGCCGCGCACCACTTGTTTGGCCAGGTCGAGCACGACTTGGCCGGGCGGGGTGATGCCGACCAGCCGTTTGCCGTTGCGCTCGAAGATTTGGATGCCGAGCTCTTCTTCCAATAGACGGATTTGTTTGCTGACCCCCGGCTGCGAGGTGTGCAGGGCTTCCGCCGCCAACGAGACGCTGAGGCCTTGGTGATCTATTTCGCAAATGTAGCGTAACTGTTGTAGGGTCATAGGCGTTTCATTATATCTAAATAGTATATGGTTATGCTTTATTATTATAAAATAGATATATAATTATGCTATAGTTGTCGCTCACAAGTACAGCGGTGTTGTTAATAATTTCAGGGAAACTTTACTAAAAGAAGAGAGGCCAAAAATGGATTGGGCATATACATTATCGGGTTTTGCAGTCGGCGGCTTGATAGGCTTGACTGGGGTAGGGGGCGGTTCCTTGATGACCCCGCTGCTGGTATTGCTGTTCGGGTTTGCGCCGGTCACCGCCGTGGGTACCGATTTGCTGTTCGCCTCCATCACTAAGATGGGTGGCGTGTGGGTGCATAGCCGGCGCGGCACGATTGACTGGAAGGTAGTTGGCCTGCTCGCTTCAGGCAGCATACCGGCCTCGCTGCTGACCTTGGTATTGCTCAATTACATGGATGCCAGGCAGGCTAATGCGCTGATCGTGCCGCTGATGGGCGTGGCCTTGTTGTTAACGGCCTTGGCGCTGGTGTTTAAGGCGCAGTTGTTGCGGTTTTCCAAGCAAAAGGAGACCTTGCATATTAGTTGGCGCACTCGTGCGCTTAACCCGATGACCATCGCCTTAGGCGCCACGCTGGGTTTTCTGGTGACGCTCACCTCCATCGGTGCCGGCGCGCTAGGCGTAGTCGCTTTATTCTTGCTGTATCCGTTAATACCCACCGCAAAAATCGTGGGCACGGATATCGCCCATGCCGTGCCGCTGACCCTGGTGGCGGGCCTCGGGCATGTGCATATGGGTAATGTGGATTTCCTGCTGCTAGGCAGCCTGCTGCTGGGTTCGTTGCCCGGTATCTATTTGGGTAGTCATTTGAGCGTGAAGATCCCTGAGCGGATTTTGCGCTTTGTGCTGGCCAGCATGCTGGTATTGATTGGAATTAAGTTTGTAGCTAGTTAGAATGCGCGCACGTTTTTGTGCGGCACAGGCAAGGTTGAGAGGGTTTAATAATGAATAATGCAGATATCTTGGTCAAAGACGACGAGATAGACCGCTATGAGCAAGCTGTGCAGGCCTTCAGGAGCCAGCAGATCGAAGGCGACCGTTTCATGGCCATGCGCTTGCAGCAAGGCGTCTATGGTCAGCGCCAGGAAGGCGTGAACATGATCCGCGTGAAGGTGCCCGGCGGACAGTTGACGGCGCCCCAGTTGCTCAACATTGCCGAGGTGCTGGAGCAATATGCGCGGCATCACGTGGTGCACATCACCACGCGCCAGGATTTCCAATTGCATTATGTGCCGCTGGAAGACACCCCGGCTGCGCTGCGCCACTTGGCGCGAGCCGGGCTCACCACCCGCGAGGCCTGCGGCAACACGGTGCGCAATATCACGGCGGCCCCCTTGGCGGGGGTATGCGCGAACGAGCTGGTCGATGTCGCCCCCTTTGTCGATGGCGCCGTCGCCCATTTCCTGCGCCATCCGTTAACGCAACATCTGCCGCGCAAATTCAAGATCAGCTTTTCCGGCTGCGAGTGTGATTGCGCGCAAGGCATGATGCACGATCTCGGTGTGGTCGCGCAAAAGAAAGACGGCCGCTTTGGTTTTAAAATCCTGGCGGGCGGTGGCTTGGGCCACAAGCCGCACGAGGCCATTACGGTCGAGGAATTTATTGAGGAAAAAGACCTGCTGCCGAGCATGGAGGCGGTCATTTCCCTGCACCACCGCTATTCCGACCGCGTCAAACGCGCCAAGGCGCGCATTAAATTCCTGGTGGATCGCTTCGGCCCCGCAGGCTTTGTCGAAAAATACCAAGAGGAATACGCGCGCACCAAGGCGGCCTTCGAGGGCCGCGCTTATCCCACCGGTGTATGGAGTGATGCCGCAGCGGGCGAGGCCTGCACCATGGGCGCGCCGCGCAACGTGTTCGCGCAAAAACAGCCGGGCCTCTACGTATTCCCGATTAGCGTGCACATCGGCGACATCACCGCCAAGCAATTGCGTGCCATCGCCCAATTAATGAAGGACGAAGGGCTGCGCGAGATACGCACTACCCAAGATCAAAACCTGATCCTGGTCAACGTGCCGGAGGCCCGCGTGGAAGCGGTGCGCAGCGCGCTGGCGGTTGTCGGTCTGGGTGTGCCCAAGGCCGGTGACGACGTGGTGGCCTGCCCCGGCACCTCGACCTGCCGCTTAGGGATTACCTCCAGCAAGACGGTTGCGGAAAAATTGACCGGCAGCGCGGCGGATCTGCGCATCCGCGTGAGCGGTTGCCACAATGGCTGCGCGCAACCCGAGACCGGCGACATCGGCATCTATGGCGAAGGCAAGCGCATCAACGGCAAGCTCATCCCGCATTATCAGATGTACTTCGGCGGCGATGGCCGTGCCGGCGGCGGCCTGGGTTTCAAGGGCCTTAGCGTGCCGTCGGCGCGCGTCGAGACCGCCGTCGCGCGCGTGCAACAAACCTACCTGGCCGAGCGCGCGGCCAACGAGAGCTTCTTTGCCTGGACGCGCCGCCGCGGCAAGGAGTCGTTTACCGAATTGCTCAAAGACCTCACCGTGGTCACCCCTGAAGACATGCCTGCGGTCATGAACGACCACGGCGAGCAGGGCGATTTCAAGGTGCTGCAATTGGGTGGCGGCGAGTGTGCCGGTGCGGCGCAAGAACTAGTGGCATCGGCCTTCTCCGAGGCCGCCTACGAGCGCAGCTGCCGCAATGCCTTTATCTATCAGCATAAGCAAGGCGACGCCTTGGAATGCGCGGAGGTGATTGCGCGCCTGGTCGGGCAGTCGCTGCTGTTTGTCTCGGGCCATAGCAAGGTAGATGATCTGGCCGAGATCGCGCGTCTGTTAAAAGAACTACAGGCCGAGCGCCCGCAGTTGGCGGAACAGTTAACGCTCATCACTCAGGGCTTGGCCGCGCTCAAGGAGCAGCTTGATGATGCCGCCTTTACCAAGCTGATGGGCGACCTTGATGCCTGGACGATTGAGGCAGGTCTCACCTGTCAGGCCATTGATAAGCAGTTAGACCTAAGCGCTTCTTTACCCATCGTCGCCGGACAGGCGCAGACGCCGGTAGCAGCCGCGCGTGTTAATGGAGCGGGAGCTGTCAAGTCCGCGCTGGTTGATCTCTCCACCTATGGTTGCCCTATCCATTATATGAAGGCGCGCGTTGAACTCGATAAGCTGAACGGCGGCGACGTCATCGACTTCCTGCTGGCGTCGGGCGAGTCAACCAGACAAGTTACTACCAGCTTGGCAGAAGAGGGCCATACCATCGTGGCTGCCCAAGAACAGGGCATTACCACGCGGGTAACGGTGCGCAAGGCCAAGCCGGTCGCCCAGCCTGCTTAAGCGCTCATAATATTTACGGTACTACGACAGTGTTACAGGCAAGCCCACCCAAAATAGAAAACGGTCTGGAACAGAAGACAGGGGCGGTTATTGCCTTATTGCGGCGCATTGCCGGCGATTACGCACCGGTCACCTTTTCCAACAGCTTCGGCGCGGAAGACATGGTATTAACCGACCTCATCTTTGAACACGCCCCGTCTATCGAGATATTTACGCTGGATACCGGGCGCCTGCCGGAAGAGACCTATCAGTTGATGCACAAGGTACGGCAGCGCTATCCGCTGACCATGCACACCTATTCGCCGCGCGCCGAGGCCATTGAGCAATATGTGCTAAAGCACGGCCCGAATGCCTTTTATGAGAGCCTGGAACTGCGCAAGGCCTGTTGCCATTTACGCAAGGTTGAGCCCCTGGCGCGTGCGCTGGCAGGCAAAAAGGCCTGGCTTACCGGCATGCGCCGGCAACAGTCGCAGACCCGCCGGGAACTGCCCTTGGAAGAATGGGACGCCGAGCATGGCTTGCAAAAATTTAATCCCCTGTTAGAGTGGACACATCAGGATGTATGGGCCTATATCCGCAAGTTCGATGTGCCCTACAATGCCCTGCATGACAAGGGCTACCCCAGCATAGGCTGTGCCCCCTGCACGCGGGCCATCGCAGTGGGCGAAGACATCCGTGCCGGGCGCTGGTGGTGGGAAAACGAAGATGAAGTAGGCAAGGAGTGCGGTTTGCACGAAAAAAAACTGTAGGTGCGAATTCATTCGCACTTGCGTTGGCAGTGAATTATAGAACGCCAGCAGTAACATTAGAGGTGCCCATTAATAGGAGAAGCACACGCAATGGATAATAATGCACAAGTACTCAATAAAGAAAACGCTTTTTTAGACCAACAAGGTTATTTTGATGTCCCGCAAAGCTACCTTGAGCCACAAGCTATACAGCTTGCCGATAGTGCGGCAGCCGACGAAGGGGAAATAGCGGTGGCCACGCCTTCCAGGATAAAGCTGCCTGCTGCTTTGCGCGAGGCTTCCGGCGCGCGCGAGTTTGCCGGGTTAACACATCTCCAGGCCTTGGAGAGCGAGTCCATCCACATTATGCGCGAGGTGGCCGCCGAGTGTAAAAATCCGGTGCTGCTGTTTTCCGGCGGCAAGGACTCCATCGTCATGTTGCGGCTGGCGGAAAAGGCCTTTAGGCCCGGCAAGTTCCCTTTTCCGCTGATGCACATCGATACCGAGCACAACTTCCCGGAGGTGATCGAATTCCGCGACCGCCGCGCCGCCGAATTGGGCGAGCGCCTGATCGTGCGCTCGGTGCAAGACTCCATTGACAAGGGCCGCATCATCGTTAAGAGCGAGAATCAAAGCCGCAACACCATGCAGACCGTCACGCTGCTCGATGCCATCGAGGAATTCGGTTTTGACGCCTGCTTCGGCGGGGCGCGCCGCGATGAGGAAAAGGCGCGCGCCAAGGAGCGCATCTTCTCGTTCCGTGACGAGTTCGGCCAGTGGGACCCGAAAAATCAACGCCCGGAGTTGTGGAGCCTGTATAACACCCGCGTGCACCCGGGCGAACACATGCGCGTATTCCCGATCAGCAACTGGACCGAACTCGATATCTGGCAATACATCGCCGAGGAAAATCTCGAAGTCCCCTCGATCTATTACGCCCACCGGCGCGATGTGATCTGGCGCGGCGGTTGGCTGCCGGTCTCGCACCTGGTGCAGCCCAAAGACGGCGAGAAGGTCGAGAACCAACTGGTACGTTTCCGCACCGTGGGCGATATGAGCTGCACCTGCCCGGTCGAATCGCCGGCCACCACGGCGCAAGAAATCATCATAGAAACGGCCATTGCGCGTATTACCGAACGCGGCGCCACACGCCTGGACGATCAAACCTCCGAGGCGTCGATGGAGTTGCGCAAGAAAGAAGGCTATTTTTAAGGGCGGCTAACAAATTTTTCCTGCATATCTCTCATCAGTCTTTCCCGTTGCTTGGGGATGCGTGAGGGTTTGGCCCGCCGGACTTGACCAAATTTATATGATTCGCATAACGGACCTTACTAAGAAAAAAGGACATTTCTAATGTTAATTCAAGAAACCCCCGTAAAAATGGACATCCTCCGCTTCATTACTGCCGGCAGCGTCGACGACGGCAAGAGCACCTTAACCGGGCGTCTGCTCTACGATTCCAAATCGATCTTTGAAGATCAATTGGATGCCATCACGCGCACCACGCAGCGGCGCGGCGGTGAGGGCTTTGACCTCGCTTTGCTCACCGACGGCTTGCAGGCCGAGCGCGAGCAGGGCATTACTATCGATGTTGCCTATCGCTATTTCGCCACGCCCAAGCGTAAATTCATTATCGCCGATGCCCCCGGCCACGAGCAGTACACGCGTAACATGGTCACCGGCGCCAGCACCGCCAACCTCGCCATCATCTTGCTCGATGCGCGCAAGGGCGTGCTCATCCAGTCGCGCCGCCATGCTTACATTGCCAGCCTGTTGGGCATCCCCCATATCATTGCTGCCATCAATAAAATGGATCTGGTGGGCTACTCCGAACAGGTATATGAGGCCATCCGCGCGGAATTCACCGAGTTTTGCGGAAGGCTGGGCATCCACGATGTGCGCTTCATCCCCATTTCGTCTTTGTATGGCGATATGGTGGTCACACGCGGCGAAAACTTGCCCTGGTACCGGGGCGAAACCTTAATGGATGCGCTGGAGGGCGTGAAGGTCGCGCAGGATTTAACCGAGCGCAGCTTGCGTTTCCCGGTGCAGTACGTGTGCCGCCCGCAGCGTGCCGATCTGCATGATTTTCGCGGCTACATGGGGCGCATTGAGACGGGCCACGTCAAGGTCGGTGATGAGATCACCGTGCTGCCTTCGGGCCATCAATCGCGCATCAAAGAGATTGTGACCTACGACGGCAATCTGCAAGAGGCCTACGCACCGCAATCCGTTACACTCACGCTGGAAGATCACATCGACATCTCGCGCGGCGACATGATCGTGCGCCGCCAGGAGCAGCCGCAGGTCACCAAGCAGTTTGACGCCATGCTGTGCTGGATGAGCGAGCAGCCCATGCAGTCGCAGCGCAAATACCTTATCAAACACACCACCTCGACGGTGAAGGCGATCCTATCGGAAGTGCAGTATCGCGTGGATATCAACACCCTCAATCGTGACAGCAATGTCACCGAACTGAAGATGAACGATATCGCGCGCGTGCAGATCAAGGTGCAGAAACCGCTGATGTGCGATACCTACCGGGAAAACCGCGCCACGGGTGGCTTTATCGTGATCGATGAGCATACCAATAATACGGTGGCGGCGGGCATGATCGAGGCAATCGGATAATTCTTAACGGCCTTGGTGTAACGATACCCTTTCTAAAATCCCTCCCTGCCTCCCTTTGGTAAAGGGAGGTTTTCCCTTCTCTAGAAAAGGGATCCCCGGAGATTTTTAAGATACCCGGTCGACGAATTCCTTCGTAGCGTGCGCCATGCGCACGAATAGGCAAAGAAGATTTGAATCGTGCGCA
>DATECT010000223.1:0-24771 GCA_035286765.1 Gammaproteobacteria bacterium | reverse complement strand
CCTAAAACCTGTGGCACCGCCGCCCGTGTTGATCGAAGAACCGCCCGCCAAGCCGGTCGTCGAGCACGCGCAGGCCCCCTCCAGCCCCGGCATCGCGCGGCGCATGCTCGCCAAACTGCCGCCTGCGCAAGATAGCATTGCACGGCTCGCCCCGCCGCTGCTGGGGTTAGCCGGTTTCATACTGATATGGGGCCTGATCGCGCAGCACACCACCTATCTACCCGGCCCGGCTAAAACCTGGACCTCAGCAGTCGAATTGCTGGCACACCCGTTTTACATCAAAAATACCAATGATGTGGGTATAGGCTGGAATTTATTAAATTCTCTGCAGCGCGTCGCACTGGGCTTTGGCATGGCCGCCATGGTGGGCATACCGCTCGGCTTCATGATCGGACGCTTTGCATTTTTCAATCGCGCCATGGCGCCCATCATCAGCCTGCTCAGGCCGGTCTCGCCCTTGGCCTGGCTGCCCATCGGGCTCGCCGTCTTTGAGGCCGCCGACCCCTCGGCGATATTCGTGATCTTTATTACCTGTATTTGGCCGATGATTATCAACACCGCGCTGGGTGTCGCCAGCGTGCCGCAAGATTATCTCAATGTGGCGCGCGTGCTGCGTCTCTCCGAATGGAAGGTATTCACCAAAATCCTGCTGCCCGCTTGTCTGCCCTTCATGATTAGCGGCATGAAACTCGCCCTCGGCACCGCCTGGCTGGTGATCGTGGCCGCGGAGATGTTGACCGGCGGCGTCGGCATCGGATTCTGGGTGTGGGATGAATGGAACAATCTCAACATGGAACACATCGTGATCGCTATTTTCATCGTGGGCATTGTCGGCCTGCTATTGGAACTGGGCATGACCCTTATCGCCAACCGTTTTGATTACAAAAGGTAATGCGTCCTATGAATACATCCATGACGGATAAGTTTGTTGATGTTAACCATGTCGGCATGACCTTCTTTACCAAAAATGGGCCGTCTCATGTGCTGGATAACGTCAACATCAAGATCAAACAAGGCGAGTTTGTATCCTTAATCGGCCATTCCGGTTGCGGTAAATCCACCGTGCTCAATCTGGTCGCCGGATTACTCAACCCGACGCGCGGCGCGGTGCTGCTTGAGGAGCGCGAAATCACCAGCCCCGGGCCGGAACGCGCCGTGGTATTCCAGAATCATTCATTACTGCCCTGGTTAACGGTATTCAACAATGTCTACCTCGCCGTGGAGCGCGTGTTCAGTAATAAAGAAAGCAAGGCACAGCTCATTATGCGCACACACGATGCACTCAGCCTGGTCGGCCTCACGGAAGCCTCCGCTAAATACCCGCATGAAATCTCCGGCGGCATGAAACAGCGCGTCGGCATTGCGCGGGCGCTGGCCATGGAGCCCCGGGTGTTGCTGCTCGACGAGCCCTTCGGCGCGCTGGATGCACTCACGCGTGCGCACCTACAAGATGAGTTGATGCGCATCACCGCCACCTCCGGCAACACCGTGTTAATGGTCACCCATGATGTGGATGAGGCGGTACTGCTCTCCGACCGCATCGTGATGATGACCAACGGGCCGCGGGCAAGCGTAGGGGAAATTCTGGACGTCGATCTGCCGCGCCCGCGGCTACGCCTGCAACTGGTGGAAAACCCGCAGTACGTCCACCTGCGCGGCGAGGTATTGAGATTTCTTTATCAGCGGCAAAAGAGAGATGCCGCCTAAGAAGCTCCTTATTTATCCAGAGTTTCCCTACGGCAAAGCAATTTGCACAGAGTCAAACACATCATAACCATAACTGGAGTATATCCGTGATCAACAACAAGGCAGTCAACACTACCCTAGCCGCCGGCGGCCACATCCGGCTTATCATTATCATGTTAGCCGGATTATTGCCGCTCACTGCCCAGGCTGCGGCCACACTGTTAGACGCCTTTACCTACGGAAAATTTTCCGGCCAGTTGCGCTACCGCTACGAAACAGTAGATCAAGAGAACTTCGCGCTAAAGGCCTACGGCTCTACTCTGCGCACCCAACTTGGCTACCTGACCGACGGCTACCAAGGTTTCAGCGCTTTCGTGCAGGTTGAAAACGTCGCTGTGCTGGGCAACGAGCAATACAACAGCACCGCCAACGGCCGCACCCAATACCCGACTATCGCCGATCCCGACGATACCGAGCTCAATCAAGCCTACTTAAACTACGAGACGCCATTTAGCACCAACCTTAAATATGGCCGACAAGTCATCAATCTGGATAACCAACGCTTCATCGGCAATGCCGGCTGGCGCCAGAACGAGCAGACCTTCGATGCCTTCTCTATAGTAAGCACCTGGTTGACGGACACCACGGCCACCTATGCCCATATCACCAACGTCAATCGCGTGTTCTCCGAGAGCAACCCCAATCGGATATTGGCCAATAGCGAGATGACCAGCGACATTATCAATGCCTCTTATAAAGGCTTTAGTGCCGGCACCCTTACCGGTTACGGTTATTTACTGGATTTTGACAACAGTCCTACCCTATCGAACCAAACGTGGGGCGCGCGCTTCGATGGCGGCTACCGGCCCGGCAAGGTGAAGTGGCTCTACACAGCGGAGTACGCGGACCAGAGCGATTATGCGAGCGGCACGAGCACCAATGATGGCCACTATGGCCTGCTTGCCCTGGGCGGCGAATACAACGGCGTGCAGATTAAACTCAACTATGAGCTGCTCAGCGGTGACGGCGTATACGGCTTCGCCACTCCGCTCGCCACACTGCACGCCTTTAACGGCTGGGCCGATATGTTTTTGAATACGCCTAGGGATGGCCTGCAAGATATCTTTGTCAATATAAACAAGACGATTATGGGTGTTAATTTGGCGGCCATTTACCATGACTATATGTCTGACAATCTGAATTACGACTATGGCACGGAGTGGAATTTCCTGGCCACCAAGAAAATAGCCAAAAACCTTGCCCTCACCCTCAAATACGCCGCTTACAAAGGCGATAAAAATGCCGATAACACTACCCGCAATATCGCCTTAACGAGGGATGTCGATAAACTGTGGCTACAAGCTGATTACCAGTTTTAATTTTCAATCTCTAACGTATTCCATCAATACCATAATAATTACCTTCTCCTGGACGATTAGGGTGCTCCGGCACCCTCTTTTTTTAAAGCGTTAGACTCAGAGATCGATAAGCCCATGAGTTACATTAGCGTTATCGAGCGTTATCATGAATACCGCGTTGCAGTACGCGAGCTATTGGCCTCCATGTTAACCGGCCTTGCAGACATTAACTTGCTGGGCAATCCCGAAGCCCAGCATAGAGCAATAAATTCACTCACAGAGCATTACCCGTTTGGCGAGTTGCTCTATACTTTAGATGCCAAGGGCACCCAGACTAGCGAGAACATCTCCAGATCAAGCAGGTTTAACGCCGGGTCTTCCAGTAAAGGCAAAGACCGCAGCCAGCGCCCCTATTTTTTGCTGGCCCGTGAACAAGCAGGGGTCATCGTTACCGACCCATACCTATCAAATGCAAATGATATGCTCTGCATGACGGCCGCCGTGCAACTGCATGATGAAAACGATCATATTATCGGTTATGTAGTATTGGACGTAGACCTGGCCAAGACCATCGAATTTCTGATGGGGGATACCACGCGGCGCCACTTCCAGCCCTTCTTCAAAGCAGCTTATGGCTTGATCGTAGTGGGCTTATTTAGCGTAGTATTCATACTCTTGTATGTCTCATTCCAAGAGCTGGCCGCCCTATTCCATGTGCAACATGACGCGCAGAGCATACAACTGCGGCCGTTCAGCGTGATTATTTTCATGACGCTCGCCCTCGCCGTGTTTGATCTGGGGAAGACCATACTTGAAGAAGAAGTATTGATGCATAAAGACATCCTGCGTCATAGCTCAACCAGGCGTACTATCACGCGCTTTATTGCGGCGATACTCATCGCGGTATCGATTGAGGCCCTGCTATTGATGTTTAAGGCCGCACTGGGCACGGGGGCAGATATGTTGCAAGGGGTATGGATGATGATGACCGCCGCCACGCTGCTGGTGGGATTAGGGCTATACGTTTATCTGGGCGCGCGTGCGGAGGCCATATTGCTTAGTCTGCGAAAATAGACGGCGGATACCAGCTTTGGATAGGAGTCAAGTTTATGCATTAATTGTTTCAACATAAGGGTGTCTCTAAAAATACCGCACTACATGTAGCATAGCCAGAAAGTCACAGCACGATGACCAAATGACGTCCAGCTTCTTTGATTTTGACAATCGGTATAAAAGTGTGACGAGCGCGATGCCTTAGTGCGGCTCGACAAACCGATCGCCTAGGAAGAATTCGGGGGAACGTTGCAACATGCCGTGACCGACCAAGGAAACACACGACAGGCAGAAAATTCTTCGCTACTGTCATGATGTCCAATGCGCTGGCGCTACAACACCTATACAATCTTGGCGACAACGCCAGGACTCCCAATAAAGGCAAAGACCGCGGCCCGTGAACAAGCAGGGTCCATTGTTACTGGCCCCTACTTACCCCATTCACATGATATGCTCAGCACGACGTTCGCCGCGCGGCTGCATAACGAAAAAATACATAGAAGTGGGTATATCTTATATTTTAACATTATAGGTGCTAACCTAACTACATGGCGCATTACAAAGCTGTGGAAAACAACATGCAAAAAACAAGAGGTGCCCCCTTGAACCCTTGCAATGGCTGGCATGGGTAGGCAATTCTTGAGTGGTCAAGCGCACGATTTTCTGTTCATCAATCATGCACTTGCATCCACCCCGCGCAACGTCTTGTTCGAATCCCTTAACGCCAGCGCCCCGCTTGAAACCGCCCCATACCCAGATCACAGGCTATTTGCACATGCGATTCGGCACTTTATCCATCGACTAATCACTGCGTTAATAGTCTTTATTATTCTGTGCGCTCCAGTACACGCGGTGGAAACACTACGCGTGCTGGCTTGGCCGGGCTACGCCGATGGCGATCTGGCCAAGGAATTTGAGAAGCGTCACAATGTGCATGTCGAGGTCAGTATCGTCGGCTCCGATGAGGCGCTGCAAAGAAAGATCGGCGCCAATCAAGGCGGTGATTTTGATGTCTTTGCCGTTAATACCGCCGAGCTTCAGCACTACATCGACGACAATCTGGTAGTGCCGCTGCAACTTTCCAATATCCCTAACACCCTTAATCAACTGCCGCGCTTTCGCAATCTTCATGGCATCCCCGGCATTACACGTCAGAACAAGGTTTTCGCCATTCCCTACACCTACTCGGAAATGGGGCTAATTTATGATCGCAAGCAGTTTGACGCAGCACCGACATCGCTCGCCGTAATGTGGGATGCCAGGTATCAAGGCCGGGTGCTCGCTTTCGATACCAGCAGCCACAATTTTTCAATTGCCTCTCTACTACTTGGTGGTTCGCCATTCCACATCGATGAAAAGGAGTTTGGCAAGGCTGTTGAAAAATTGATCGCACTGCGCCGCAATGTACTGACGTTCTACACACTGCCGGAAGAATCGGTGGAGTTGTTTCGTGAACATTCGGTCGCCGTGCTTTTTGCCAATTATGGGAGGCAGCAATTTAAACAGTTGCGCGATGCCGGAGCCGATGTCGGCTATGTCATTCCCAGCGAAGGCGCATTGGCCTGGCTGGATTGCTGGGCGGTCTCGCGCGGGGCGAAGAACCAGCGGCTCGCGGAAAATTGGATTAACTATATGTTGGATACTTCGGTGAGTCGTGAATTAACCCTACGCCAGGGATTGTCCAACACTATCGAACCCGACCCGCTGGCAAACAATGCCGACAAGATTATTTGGCTCGAACCGGTTGAGGACAGCAAGCGCCGAACGGTGCTCTGGAGTCGTATTATTTCCGGTGATCTACCGGAAAAGCTGCTGCTCCCATGAAATCCAGTATCGGTCTCAGGCTCGCCATGCTACTTGCTGTGTTTGGCATACTGGCGTCGGGACTGACCGGTTATTACTCCTACTCATCCAGCCGCGCCATGCTGCTTGCGGCTGCGGAACGCGACCTGCTGACGGCCACGCGAGTATTAAGCCGTAACATGCTGGTCAGTCTCGGCGCGATAGGCAAGGATGCCAAATTGCTGGCGGTACTGCCGAGAACCACCAAGATCTTGATGGGGCCAAATAGCGCTACCGCCGAAGATGATACCAAGGTTGTGGCCACCGTTTTCAAGGCGATGCTGTCGACACACCCCGAGTATTTCCAGATTCGACTGATCAGCGCGGACATGCATGGGCTGGAGTTGGTTCGCGTTGACCGCGACGAAAATGTGCTGACACGTGTGCTTGCAGGAGATCTCCAGGAAAAAGCTCACTACCCCTACGTGTTTGAGTCATTGCGCTTGAAGCGTGGGGAAATACACCTGTCGAAGATTGCCATTAATCATGAGGTAGGTGCGCATTCCGGCCTGAATAAACCAACTCTGCGGATTGCTTCACCCGTGATCGCGGACGATGGCAAACCACTTGGCCTGATCGTGATCAATATCGACCTTGATAGCCTTTTCGCGCTCCTGAAGGCCGATTTACCGGCCGTTTATAAGCTGTATTTAACCAATGAATTGGGTGATTTCTTGATCCATCCCGATCCCAGGGAGGCCTTCGGTTTCGAGCGAGGGCGACGCACTCTGGTACAAGATGCCTTCGAACCTGTCTCGGCTGTAATCGAGGGTAAACACGAGACTATCGTCATGAATATCGACGCCGCTCGTAAGCAACAGAATCGCCTAATCGCGGCCTTTGTCCGGTTGCCTTTGGGAGATACTGCCGCTAAACGTTCCGTGATCATCGGTTTGTCGCAACCGCTGGAAAATATCGTGCTTGAGGCAACCCGGCTGGGGCGGTATATCCTACATGTCGTCCTGGTTTTTAGCGGCCTTGCGCTCATTCTTGCCGCAATGGTTTCCCGCGCGGTTACTAGACCGCTGAACGAAATGGTGAAGGCCATCAAAAACTTCTCAAAAGAAAAAGTCATCAGTAAATTGCCTCTTGGCCGTAATGACGAGATCGGCCTATTGGCGCACAGCTTCCACGATATGCAGATGGAGATAATGACACATCTGTCCGAACTAAAAGAAAGCCGTCTCATTCTCGAACATACCGCTAAACATGACCCGCTGACCGGATTACCTAACCGGACATTGTTCTATGACCGCTTGCAGCAGGCGATCATCCAGGCCAAGCGCGATAAAACTTCCCTGGCGCTGATGCTCATAGACCTGGATGAGTTCAAGCCGATCAATGATACCCTGGGGCACCATATTGGCGATTTGCTGTTGAAGGAGGCGGCAAATCGCATGTGCGATTGTGTGCGCGAGTCCGATACAGTGGCCCGTCTCGGCGGTGATGAATTCGTCGTGTTGTTGCCCTTAATTGATGGGCAACGGGATGCAATGATGGTGGCGGAAAAAATTCGCCTTGCCATTAAGCAGTCCTTTAACATTGAGAATCAATACTTAATCACTTCAGCCAGCATAGGCATCGCCGTTTATCCTGAACATGGCTGTGACGAAACACAACTTTCAGTGAGCGCCGATAACGCCATGTACCTTGCCAAGCGGGGCGGACGCAACAGGGTACATCTGTGCCAGAATTAAGGGCGTTCTTTAGCGATAATGTGCCGGATGAAAAAAATTGCAGCTCTGGATTCGCATCCACGCAGTTAAATCAGGCAGGTAGGGGGCAAGTCTGTGCATTAACTGGTTTTAACATACAGGTGCCCCTAAAATACGCATTACATGTGGAATAACCAGAAAGCCGCGCCTGGTGACAAAAATCCCACCCAGCCTCTTTGACTAGCCAATCGCTACCAAAAGTTAGGCAAGCGCGATGCCTTGATATGGCTCGACAGATAGATCAACTGGGAAGAATTCCGTGACCGGAGGAGAAATCACACGGCAGGCAGAAAATCCTTTGATGCTATAACAAATGATGTTTAACACTGACTGGGCACGGGGGCAGATATGTTGCAAGGGGTATGGATGATGATGACCGCCGCCACGCTGCTGGTGGGATTAGGGTTATACGTTTATCTGGGCGCGCGTGCGGAGGCCATATTGCTTAGTCTGCGAAAATAGACGGCGGACAGCGACTTAGAAAGTGTCTAACTGCGTTATTGGGAGGTCAGATATATAAGCTTGACAAGCGAGCGCCGCTCGCTTATAAAATGTGACCAGGCCATCAGATATTACCCGTCGGCATCCCATTCGGGTACTGAATTGCCGGTTAAATAATGCGGTGCTGCTTATTCAGCATACGCCATGATAAGAAGTTGGGCATGACATCGGCATAGCCATATGTCAGACCCGCCAAGGACAGGAGGCAGGAATGGAAAATCCACTCGTCACTATCGTCGTTGTTCCCCGTGAGCGCTTCAGCCACAATGCAAAGTCACTGGAGAGTATTTATCAAAATACCTCTATCCCCTTCAAGCTAATCTATATAGACGGCAACTCGCCGCCGCGCGTTAAATATTACCTCACTAATCAGGCTAAGGAAAAAGGCTTCCGCTTAATCCGCACCGAGCACTTCCTCACCCCTAATCAGGCACGCAACCTGGGCCAGGCACAGGTCGATACCAAATATGTCGTTTTTGTAGACAATGATTTGTTTGTCGCCCCGGGCTGGCTGGACAACCTGGTACGCTGCGCCGAGGAAACCAATGCCTGGGTAGTCGGTCCGCTTTACCTGGAGGATAAACTGGAAGACCAGATCATCCATATGGCAGGCGGCGAGGCCCATTTCAAGCAGGAGCAGGGTCGGCGCAGCTTTCACGGCGCGCACAAATTTTCCAGGCTGAAATTGCACGAGGTGCAATCCCAACTGAGACGCGAACCCACTGAAACGATCGAGTTTCATTGCGCACTGGCGCGCAACGAAATATTCAAAAAACTAGGCCCGCTGGACGAACATTTCATGAGCGTTTCAGAACACCAAGACTTTTGCCTTAGTGTGCGGGAGGCCGGAGGAAGTGTTTATTTTGAACCCAGCGCAACAGTGACCTATTTCACCGCCTCGCCTTTGGCATGGCTCGACTTGCCTTATTTCTTTGAGCGCTGGAGCGAACCACGCAATCAATCAACCGTGAACCATATGCGCCATAAATGGAACCTGCCCAACGATGATCCCTTTGTCAAGCGCATGGCCCAGTTCTCTAAAAAGCACCGCATCTATTTCATCAGGCTGTGGTTTCCCTGGCAACTCCACAAACTTGGCCGGATGGTTACCTATCCTGCGGTGTATTTAACCGACCGGTTATTGAGTCTGCTATTCGGGAGGAATACCGTCAGCCCTGGATAAGGCAATATAACTCACCCGCCATTATGCGTAGAGAAAAATAACAATGCCGGCACAAAATCGATCTGCCCGCCCCATCGTATCCGTTATTATTGCCGCCTGTAACACCGCAAAATATATCGGGCACGCGCTGCAATCTGTTTTGCAGCAGACCGAGCAGGCTATTGAAATCATCGTCGCGGATGACGGCTCCAGCGATAACACGGTTGAAGTGGTTAAGGCTTTTAACGACAACCGCATCCACTTAATAACATCAACCTGCAATCGCGGGCAAAGTCATGCGCGCAATCGCGCCCTGCAACGGGCGCAGGGCGAATGGGTCGGCGTGCTGGACTCCGATGATTGGTATGCACCGCAACGTCTAACGAGACTGCTGGAAACGGCACAGATACATCAGGCGGATTTGATTGCGGATGATCTGTATATGATTCAGGATGGCAGCCCGCAGCCTTGGGGCACACTGTTCTCACAATACGCCGGCAGGCTTAGCGAGGCGCGAATCCTTAGCGCCTCCGAGTTTGTGCTCTCCAATCTGCCCGGCAGACAGCATCTCGGCCTGGGCTCCGCCAAGCCGTTAATACGCCGTAGTTTTCTAGAACAGCATGGTCTCAGTTATGATGAAACCCTGCGTTGCGGAGAAGACTTCGCCCTCTATCTGATGTGCCTCGTTAAAAGCGCGCGCTTCATCGTCATGCCGGAGGCGCATTATTTTTACCGCTCCCGGCAGGGCTCAATTATTGCCGATCGTATATATACTAATCTTGAGCATCTCCACCGGACTACCGTAGCTTTATTGCAGCATGAACTTATCAGAAACGATTCGGCGCTTATGGCAGCGCTAACACGGCGGCTTTCTTATATTGAGCAACGTATTGGCTATTACCGTATCGTGCAGTCCTTGAAAAAGTGGGATGTCGCAGCTGCCTTTACTGAAGTAACTAATAGTCCCCAGCTACACGCTATCCTCCGCGCTTATATACCTGAGATGTTACGGTTTCGTGCAAGGCGCCGCGCCAAAATGATCATAAGTGCGTTAAGTCGCAAGCTTCTGCCCTCTGGCTACCGGACAAGAGAGGTGATGGAGCGGGATAAGCCTGATGCCATAGGATCCAAGCAATCATCCATCCATTGTGAGGCTATCGAGACCCAGGCA
The DNA here is from genome assembly GCA_035286765.1 of Gammaproteobacteria bacterium. GTDB lineage: Bacteria > Pseudomonadota > Gammaproteobacteria > SURF-13 > SURF-13 > DATECT01. The sequence continues at coordinate 14,283 of DATECT010000223.1, read as the reverse complement.
ACTGACAGCGTTACTTGAAGGCTAGGGCCGTATTCATCAATGCTCGCGCGTGGCGCGGAATTCGATATCCGGCCAGCGCTCGGCGGTCAATTCCAGATTAATGCGGGTAGGTGCGATATAAGTAAGATCCCCCGCACCGTCCAAGGCCAGATTATCATGGGCCTTGATGCGGAATTCCTCCAGCTTCTTGGCGTTTGTGCTATGCACCCAACGGGCGGTGGCCACTTGCACATTTTCAAAACTGCACTCCACGCCATACTCATGCTGCAGGCGATAGGCCACTACATCAAACTGCAAGGTGCCCACCGCGCCTAGGATGAGGTCGTTGCTGTTCAGCGGGCGGAATAATTGCGTGGCACCCTCTTCGCACAACTGCTCCAACCCCTTCTGCAGAGCCTTCATGCGCAACGGATCGCGCAGGCGCGCGCGGCGGAATAACTCCGGCGCGAAGTGTGGTATGCCGGTGAATTTCAGGTCTTCGCCTTGGGTAAAGGTATCGCCCACCTGAATCGTGCCGTGGTTGTGCAGACCGATAATATCGCCGGGATACGCCTCGTCGATATGCTCGCGCTCGCCGGCCATGAAGGTGATGGCATTGGAAATCTGCACATCGCGTTTAATGCGCACATGATGTATTTTCATGCCCTTGGTGTAACTGCCCGAACAGATACGCACGAAGGCAATGCGGTCACGGTGAGCGGGGTCCATATTGGCCTGGATCTTAAACACAAAGCCGCTGAATTTTTGCTCGTCCGGTAGGACCTTGCGCGTGGTGGTTTCGCGCGCCTGCGGCGGCGGTGCGTACTCAACAAACATATCAAGCAATTCCTGCACGCCGAAATTATTCATCGCGGAACCGAAAAAGACCGGCGTCAGTTCACCGGCCAAAAAGGCTTGCAGATTAAACGGGTGGCTGGCGCCCTTTACCAGTTCAATCTCGTCGCGCACTTCCTGTGCCATGGAGCCGAACAGTTCATCCAGGCGCGGGTTACCCAAACCCTGAATGAGTTCGCCTTGCTGGATCTTGCCGCCATGCGTCGGCGTGAAGATATGTACGCTGTCCGTATGCAAGTGAAAGATGCCCTTGAAACCCTTGCCCATGCCGATCGGCCAAGTGATCGGCGCACAGCGGATCTTGAGCACGGTCTCGACCTCGTCCAGCAGATCGATAGGCGAACGGCCCTCTCGATCAAGCTTGTTAATAAAGGTGAGGATCGGCGTGTCGCGCAGACGGCATACCTCCAGCAATTTGATAGTGCGCTCCTCCACGCCTTTGGCGGAGTCGATGACCATCAACGCGGAATCGACTGCGGTCAAGGTGCGATAGGTATCCTCGGAAAAATCTTCGTGGCCGGGAGTATCGAGCAGATTGATGATCTTATCGCGGTAGGGAAACTGCATCACCGATGAGGTGACCGAGATACCGCGCTGCTTTTCCAACTCCATCCAGTCCGAGGTGGCGTGGCGTGCGGCCTTGCGGCCCTTTACCGTGCCCGCCAATTGAATCGCGCCGCCGAACAATAGCAGCTTTTCGGTAAGTGTGGTCTTACCGGCATCGGGGTGGGAGATGATGGCGAAGGTACGGCGGCGCGCCGTTTCGCTGGCAATAACAGACATAGTGAGAGTACGCTTCTGGTAAATCGCTGATTATACTAGAACCAAGCTAGTGTTGCCGGTTCTCGGGGAAGGCGAGGGAAAGTTTTATATGCTACTCGCAGCAGGGTAGCTCATCATCGCTTCAAAGCAGGCATTTACCCAATACTATGGCATCTTCCTTGCCGTGCGGGGCCGGATAATAGAATTTGCGCAGACCGATCTCGTTAAACCCTAGATCACGATAGAGCCTGAGCGCCACCTCATTGGAGGGGCGCACCTCCAACACCGTCATCTCGGCATTGTGTTCGCGCGCCAGCTCAAGCATATGGGTCAGCAGGCTGCGGCCAAATCCGCGTTTGCGCGATTCGGGACGTATACAGATATTCAGTATGTGCGACTCGCCGCCGCCCACCGCCATTACTGAATAACCGGCAATGGCATTGTTCTCTAAAGACACCCAGCAACAATAGCCGATGCGCAAACAATCGCGGAAGATGCCCTCGGTCCACGGGTAATCATAGGCGCGGCGCTCAATCGACATAATAGTGTCAATATCGCCTTCGCTCATCGGCCGCATGCGTATAGCCGGGTATTTTAGGATTGCACTCATGAGGCATCCCCTCTTGGGCAGTCAAACCTTACGTTAATGCGGGACTCATACTGCCATAGCAATTCGTCGCATTGACGGTATTATACCTCGCCTTTTAACACGCGGCGGGCAAATTGCAAATCCTCCCAGGCCTTGCGTTTTTCGGCGGGCGCGCGCAGTAGGTAGGCGGGGTGATAGGTAACCACCAAGGGAATAGCCGTGCCGGGGTAAGTATGGCGTTTGCCGCGCAACAGGCCGATTTTAGTATCGGTTTTTAATAAATTCTGTGCGGCGATGCGCCCTACGGCGAGGATAATCTTGGGCTGCACCAATTCAATTTGGCGCAGCAAATAAGGCTCGCAGGCAGCCACTTCGTCAGGCAGGGGATCGCGGTTATGCGGCGGACGGCTCTTGAGGATATTGGCGATATAGACTTCTTCGCGCGCCAAGCCGATAGCCTTCAGCATCGCATTCAGTAACTGCCCGGCCCGCCCCACAAAGGGCTCACCTTGCCGGTCTTCCTCGGCGCCCGGCGCCTCGCCGATCACCATCCAATCGGCCCGGCGGTTACCCACGCCGAACACGGTCTGCGTGCGCGTCTCGTGCAAGCGGCAACGTGTACATACACTCACCGCGCGCTCCAAGGCCTGCCAATCCAACCGCAGGATGTCGGCACTGGATATATTAGGTGTATCGGCCGGTGCCTTGAACCGTTTATGGGTGGCCATCGCACCTCCTTGCATGATTGATACAGCCATACAAGTCTGCTCCATAGCGGGTATAGCCGGGTCAGCCTCAATGCTGCGTCGCTGCCAGCGCTGTATGCCCATGGCCTGTAAGTATTGATCTTGCAAGCTGCTCATTTTATCCATGTCTTAGCATACTGCTTGGCGGGGATAACGCAATACCAGAAATTTTCAGACAAACTGGCCTTGACCTTAGCACTCTCGCCATCTCACATCCCCTATCTTGAGGTGTAAGCGTCTATCGTACTGGCGCGCGCTACGGAATATTGCTCAAGGTGCTTGGGCCGGGTTTCTAATGGTGAGGTGGTGACAACGACAACCGGCCGCAAGACTGAAGACCATGGAGCACCATTACCGCCACACCAGCTGCCCATGCGGGCTAACAGTAACCTATAATATCTATGTTAGGTTTTGATTTTCGAGGAAAAATAGGCGGGGCAGTTGAGCGACGAAAATACGCTCAGTAAGCGATTGAACTAATTATAAAAGTGGTGGGCCGTGTAGGGGTCGAACCTACGACCTACTGATTAAGAGTCAGCTGCTCTACCAACTGAGCTAACGGCCCTGCTATTTAACGGATATGCAGCCGTCCATGGCGCGACTGCAATTTATTACCTTGGCACCAGCCAGCACATCGTGTGCTGTCGTTCGCCGCTTTGCGGCTCACCCAACTGAGCTAACGGCCCTGCTGTTTAACTGATATACAGCCATCCATGGCGAGACTGCAATTCATTACCTTAGCCCCGGCCAGCACATCGTGTGCTGGCGTTCGCCGCTTTGCGGCTCGCCCAACTGAGCTAACGGCCCTGCTACTAATGTTACGGTAGTGAAACACACCGATGCGCGACAATCAATGTGTTTTTACTCCGCAGTTTATGGGGTGAGCGATGGGGCTCGAACCCACGACAACCGGAATCACAATCCGGGGCTCTACCAACTGAGCTACGCCCACCATAAATTGACTTCATATTCACCCTCCTTGGCGAGACTGCTATGGCCCCTTGTAACCCCAGCTAGGACATCCCGTTCTAGCGTTCATGATGCACATCCATATACATCACCCTACGGGCCGCTTGTAGCGGTTAGCGGTGCCGTTTGGCTTTCCTGCCAAACGGTCGGCATCTTCGATGCCTCACACAACCGAGCTACGTCCACTATAAACCTGTGCAAATCGAACCTATTTTACACCTATTTTAACTGGCGCGCCCGGCAGGACTCGAACCTGCTACCCTCGGCTTAGAAGGCCGATGCTCTATCCGGATGAGCTACGGGCGCTTTCTTTTTCGCCTTAGGCTTTGCCATCCATCGGCAACTGCTCCCTGCGTTGCTCTACCTCCTGCATCCCTGCAGTCGTGGCAAGGCTGCGATTCATTAGCTTCACCCCGGCCAAGGCTTCCTGCCTTGGCGTTCATGATGCACATCCGTGTGCATCACCTGGGGGGCCGCTTGTAGCGGTGCCGTTTGGCTTTCCTGCCAAACGGTCGCCAACTTCGTTGGCTCACCCAGATGAGCTACGGGCGCTTTCTTACTCACCTCAGGCGTTACCTTCCTGGCGCGACTTCACTTTGCTTACAAACCCCAGCCACGCCTTTACGCTGCGCCATCCGGCTACGCGTAAAGTCCAGGGTACACCTTGCTCACTGCTATGCAGTCCGCCCTGGCGTGTCTTTCGGCGCTTCGCGCCTCAGCCGGATGAGCTACGGGCGCATATTCCGCGTAATTGCACTCCTGAATCTGGTATACAAGCCGAAACCGAGCTAAGCCAACCTATCCATTGGCTAAATATGGCTCCGTCAACCTCACGAACCCTGTTGGAGATGGTCGGGGTAGAGGGATTCGAACCCCCGACATCCTGCTCCCAAAGCAGGCGCGCTACCAGACTGCGCTATACCCCGAGTTGCCATGTAGCCCAATCAACCGCCCTTTGTCGGCGTTAGGCAGGGTAATATTGAGTCAACCCGCGTCACCGGGACCACCTTGGCTTCACCATGGGCCACAGGGTCTGCAAAAAGGGGCGATCATACGCGCAGGCGCTTAACGCGTCAATTTTAGCAGGTTTTGGGGCCGGGGCGGAGAGTATCATCTGACCGGACTTTATCCGCAGCACCACGCTTGGTTAAAAGACCTTATTTATGAGATGATTACGCGCGACTTCCCGCTGCTTACAAAGCAACCCGCCTCTCAACTCAAGGGTACAGGCCACATCTCATGAGTGCACGCATTATTGATGGCAAGGCGATTGCCGCAACACTACGCCAAGATCTACAACAACGTGTCGCGCAACGCCTAGCCGGCAACTTGCGCACGCCCGGCTTGGCCGTGGTGCTAGTGGGCAGTGACCCGGCCTCCGAGGTCTATGTGGTTAGCAAACGCAAGGCCTGCCTCGATGTGGGCATTATTTCATTCGCGCATGACCTGAAGCACAGCGTCCCGCAAGATCAGCTCATATCGCTCATAGATGATTTGAACGATGATCCCAGCGTAGACGGCATCCTGGTGCAACTCCCCCTGCCGGACCATATCGATAGCGAGACCGTGATCGAACGCATCCGTCCGGACAAAGACGTGGATGGCTTTCACCCCTATAACGTGGGGCGACTCGCCTTGCGCATGCCGTTGTTGCGGCCCTGTACACCGCTGGGGGTGATGGCGTTACTGGAGCATACCGGCGAGGCCATCCGCGGCAAACATGCGGTAGTCGTCGGCGCCTCTAATATTGTGGGGCGGCCTATGTCGCTGGAGTTGTTACTAGCGGGCTGCACTGTTACCACCTGCCACCGCTTTACGCAAGATTTGGCCGCTCACGTCGCACGTGCCGATATTGTAATCTCGGCGGTCGGCAAGCCGGGGCTGATAAAGGGCGAATGGATTAAGCAGGGAGCGATCGTGGTCGATGTCGGCATTAACCGGCAACCCAACGGCAGCCTGGTAGGCGACGTGGAATATGACCAGGCTGCGCAACGTGCAGCGTGGATCACCCCGGTGCCGGGCGGCGTGGGCCCGATGACCGTGGCCACGCTGCTGCAAAATACGCTTTACGCGGCGGAGAATTTTCATAGCTGATTGCAGCCTTACCACTAGTGGGCTTCCTCACGAGGCACAGACGCTGCTTGATCTTCATCAAATGGGCAAGACCAACGAAGGATTTGCCGTAGGGTACCTCTAAAAATAGTGGATTTTGGCTTTAGGCCAGGCGGAATTCTGCGAGAAAGCGGTCGCTCCTCGGCAACTGCTCCTGCGTTGCTTTACCTCCTGCATCCATGCAGTCGTGCGCATCCCTGCACCCGCGACATTGGTGCATCCCTGCACGGCAGAGTGTACACGGCAGTATATGACCATTCGGCAGGATAGCCGAAGGCACCGCCGTAAGGCGGCCCGTAGGGTGAGGTACACGGATGTACCTCATGAGCATTTCGACGTACAGGGATGTACTAGTGTCGCGGGAGGCAGGATGCCGGGAGCGACCGAGCAGACAACAACGCCGCATAAAAACAAAAGACGCATTTTTAGAGGTGCCCTGTATATGGTTTCCCGATCACCCTACCTTAGCAGGGCGTTAGATAACCAAACTTATACTGAGATGTTCAGCTAGGGGAAATCATAGCGGCCTTCATTGTTCTTCCGCCGATTTGAGGGTATGCGAGTGTGCATGAGGCTCGTCGCTGTGGCGGAATGCGCCTTCCGGTTTGGGCAGCGACAACACGCCTATCCCATGCCGAAAAACCACCTCAGCGCCATGCCAGGCGGTAATCGTGAGTATGGCGAATGCCAGCGTAAGCATGGCAAGAAACAAGCGCGGTGGTTTGCTATTGGTGCGCTGCTGCCATCCCGACCATGCCGCCAATCCCAGAAATAGGATCAACGTGGCGATCGCCCAATTGCGGTGCGCCGACATGGTCACATGCGCGGGGTCATCGTGCAGTACGGTATAAAAAGCCTGAAAACCGAATAGCACGGTAATGATGGAGATAGCTGCCCCCAGCCACAGATTCCAGCGCGCCACGATGGCCAACTGCGCGCCGAAGCGAGTCTGCCGCAGCCACGGTTCCAATAAATACAACAGCGTTGCGGTCGTTAACAGCGCAACGCTGAAGTGCACAAATATCGGGTGCCAGTTTGGAATAATCTTGATCATGCCCAATCCCTAAGCAATCGTTCGCAGCTACATTCCCGCTTCGTAACTGTGTTTTGTTGATTCCTCTCACTTGAGCAAACGCGCCTTCCATAGCAGATACAAGGCCGGAATTAAAAACAGCGAGACCAGCGGGGCGGTGATCATGCCACCCACCATTGGCGCGGCAATACGCTTCATGACTTCGGAACCGGTGCCGCTGCCGATCATGATCGGCAATAAACCGGCGATGATCACGGCAGCGGTCATGGCCTTAGGGCGCACACGTAATAACGCGCCCTCAATGACTGCTGTGCGTAATTCAACCAGCGTAGCCGGCTGATGGCGCTTGTACGCCTGGTCAAGATAGACCAGCATCACCACGCCAAATTCCGCCGCCACACCGGCCAAGGCAATAAAACCAACGCCTACCGCGACCGATAAATTATAACCTAGCACATACAGCAACCAGAAACCACCGACCAGCGCCAACGGCACTGCGCCCATGACTATCAGCGCTTGGGTAAGGTTACGAAAGCTTAGATAGAGCAGCAGCAGGATGATTCCCAAGGTAAGGGGAATAACATACTGCAGGCGCTGTTTAGCGCGCAGCAGATATTCATACTGTCCGGACCAGGAAATAGTATATCCCGGCGGCAGCGCCACTTGCGCGGCGACGATGCGCTGGGCCTCATTCACATACGAGCCGAGATCGCGGCCCTCCAGATACACATACACCCACCCGGTCAATTGGGCGTTTTCACTCTTCACCATGTCGGGGCCGTCGGCGACTTCGATCTTGGCGACTTCGCCCAAGGGAATGTGCGCGCCGCCCTCCGCCACCACCGGCAACAGCCGCAATTGTTCGAGCGAATCGCGCAACTCGCGCGGATAGCGAATATTAATCGGATAGCGTTCGCGCCCCTCGATGGCCTCGCCCACATTAAGGCCGCCTACGGCAAGCTGCACGACCTCTTGCACGGCGGCCATGCTGAGGCCAAAACGCGCAGCAGCGCGCCTGTCGATTTCAACATTGATATAACGCCCGCCGCTCACCCGCTCGGCATAGGCCGATGTCGTGCCCGGCACCTTGCGCACCGCTTGCTCGACTTGTTTGCCCAAGCTTTCGATTGTTGTTAAATCGGGGCCGTTGATTTTAATGCCCACCGGCGTCTTGATGCCGGTCGCCAGCATATCGATGCGAGTCTTGATGGGCATCACCCACACATTGGAGACGCCGGGAAACTGCACGGTGCGATCCAGTTCCTGCTTTAACTTATCCATGGTCATGCCAGAGCGCCACTCGCTGCGCGGCTTAAATTGAATGATGGTCTCCAACATGGCCAGCGGTGCGGGGTCGGTTGCCGTGTCGGCGCGCCCGATCTTGCCGAACACGGTTTTTACCTCGGGAATGGTCTTGATTAATTTATCGCTCTGCTGCAAAAATTCCTGCGCCTTGCCGATAGAGACGGCGGGCAGCAAGGTAGGCATGTACATCAAGTCACCCTCGTCCAAATCCGGCATAAACTCCGAACCTAAATTGCTCAAGGGCAGCACCAGGCTCGCAATCAACACCAGTGAAATCAGCACGGTGGTCTTAGGGAAGTGCAATACGCTCAGGATGGCGGGGCGATAGAGGCGGATTAACAAGTGGTTGAGTGGATTCTTGCCCTCCGGCAGAATCTTGCCGCGGATGAAGTAACCCATCAACACCGGGATAAGCGTGATGGAAAGCCCGGCGGCGGCGGCCATGGCATAGGTCTTGGTGTAAGCCAGCGGTGCAAACAAACGCCCTTCCTGACCCTCCAGAGTGAACACCGGCAGGAAGCTCAAGGTAATAATTAACAGCGCAAAGAATAACGGCGGGCCGACCTCGACCGCCACGTTTTGTATCACCGTCCAGTGTTCCGTATCACTCAGCGATTTACCTTCGAGATGCTTGTGGGCATTTTCGATCATGACTATGGCCGCATCGACCATCGCACCCACGGCAATGGCAATCCCGCCCAGCGACATGATGTTGGCGTTAATGCCTTGGTAGTACATCACGATAAAGGCCGTGAGTATGCCCAGCGGCAGGGCGATGATGGCCACCAGGGCCGAGCGCAGATGAAACAGAAATGCCGCGCACACCAGGGCGACGACAATGAATTCCTCTAATAATTTTTCCTTCAGATTCGCCACCGCACGCTGGATCAGGCTGGAGCGGTTGTAGGTCTCCACGATCTCCACGCCGGCAGGGAGGGTTTTGGCAATTTTCTGTAATTCGGCCTTGACGCCGTCGATGGTCTTTTGCGCATTTTTTCCCGAGCGCATGACGATAATGCCGCCCACGACCTCACCCGCGCCGTTCAGTTCGGCGATGCCCTGGCGCAATTGCGGGCCGAGGCGGATCTCGGCGATATCTTCCAGTAGCAGCGGCGTGCCGTTGGAGCTGATCCCCACCGGCAGGGCGCGCAAATCTTCGATGCGCGACACATAGCCCTTGGCGCGGATTAAATATTCGGCCTCGGCCATCTCGATCACCGAGCCGCCGACCTCCTGGCTGGCCTGCTCGATGGCGGAGCGCAAGGTCGCCAGTGGAATGCCGTAGGCGCGCAGCCGGTTGGGGTCTACCACCACTTGGTATTGCTTCACCATGCCGCCCAAGGTCGCCACCTCGGCAACGCCGGGCAGGGCGCGCAGCTTGAATTTAAGCGACCAGTCTTGCAGGCTGCGCAGTTGTCCCAGGTCGTGTTTGCCGCTGCGATCCAGCAAGGCATATTCGTAGATCCAGCCGACACCCGAGGCATCCGGCCCGAGCGCCGGGCGCGCGCCTTTAGGCAATCGGTCGGCGACCTGGCTCAGATATTCCAGCACCCGCGAGCGCGCCCAATAGGGATCGGTGCCGTCTTCAAATAAGATATAGACATACGAATCGCCGAAGAACGAATAGCCGCGCACCGTGGTGGCGCCGGGCACGGACAGCATGGTGGTGGTGAGCGGATAGGTCACTTGATCTTCCACCACTTGCGGCGCCTGTCCTGCATAGCTGGTCTTGATAATGACCTGCACATCGGATAAATCCGGAATGGCATCCAGCGGTGTATTCTTCACCGCATACAAACCCCAGCCGGTGAGCAGCAGCGTGAGCAGCAGCACCAGAAAGCGGTTGTGTAATGACCAGCGAATAATCGCGGCGATCATGGGGCGGCCTTTAAGGGATTGAGCCTGCTGATCACAAACGCACCGCCTTGCGCCTCGCTGAATTCAAATTCCACCTTACTGCCCGACTGGATGCCGCTGGCCAAGCCGGGATCGGCGAGTTGAAAATCCATGGTCATAGCCGGCCATTTGATACTGGCAATAGGTTCGTGGCTGATATTAATCTTGTTGTCGTGCAGCTTATTCACCACGCCGATGCCTATGGCCGGGGGTTTGGCCTGATCTGTTGACCCGGTCGCGCTGCTCGCCGCGGTGTCGCCGGATGTTATGCGCTGCAAACTTGCCTTGAGGCTGCTCTCGGAGTCGATCAGGAATTGGCCCGAGGCCACTACCTGTTCGCCCTCTTGCAAGCCTTCAAGTATCTCCACGTGATCACCGCTCTCGCTGCCCGCCTTCACCTCACGCGGGGCAAATTTACCCTCGCCTAACGCCACAATGACGCGCTGCTGGCCGCCGGTGCGGATCAATGCCTCGCGCGGAATGGCTAATACCGGCTTGGCATCGCCCGTCAGCACACTGACATCGGCATACATATTGGGTTTGAGCAGCTCGTCCGCGTTGGCAAAACGCAGGCGCACCTTCAAGGTGCGGGTTTTCGGGTCTACATCCGGATACACATATTCCAGCTTGCCCTTCCATACCTTGCCGGGATAATAAGACAGCTGCATCTCGGCCTCCTGCCCCGCCGCCACCCACGCCGCCTGTTGCTCGAAGATATCCGCCAGCACCCACACGCTGGAGAAATTCACGATGCTCATTATTTGCAGATCAGGCTCGACAAACATCCCCTCGCGCACAGCCAGCTCAGCCACCACGCCATCTTGCGAGGCATAGGTTTTTATCAACTGCTCGACCTGGCGGGTTTTTTCCAATCGACTAATCTGCGCATCCGCTACCCCTAGCGCACTCAGGCGTGTCCGCGATGCATTTAACAAAAATTTATTTCCCGTATTCAGGGCTTGAATATATTCCTGCTGCGCGGTAACCAACTTAGGCGAATAGGTTTCGAATAACAGATCATTTTTATGCACGCGCTCGCCGGCGAATTTCACTCGCAAATTCTCGATCCAGCCCTCGGTGCGCAAATGCACGTGATGGATTTTGTCCTGGTCATAGCTTATATAACCGACCGTGTTGATGTGGCGCGGCAGCACACTGCGTTCCACAGATGCGATGCGCACGCCCATGTTATTAATTACGTTGGGTGCGATGCTCACCACACCGTTATCACCGATCGATTGTTTTCCCTGTTCGTCTTCATAGACCGGGATGTAATCCATGCCCATGTCATCTTTGAGCGGCCTATCAGCGGTGATCGACGGCGTCATCGGGTGCCGGTAATACAGAATTTTTTTGGCCGGTGCAGACGCCGCTGGCATGGCCATGCCAGCCTCCCCCTTACTCAGCACATAGCGCTGCAAGGCAACACCGAGAACAACGCCGATTATTGAAAAAATAACTATCCAAGTACGCAGCTTCATGAGGGTTCACCACTGAGGTATAACAAATTAGCCTGGGCCTTGGCGCGATCGACGCGCAGGCGCAGCGCCTGCAGGCGGCTTTCCAACTCCGTGACCCGTGCACCGGCCACGTTGGCAAATCCTGCGCTAGCACTCTGATAGGCATTGAGTGCCGCCTCGGCATTTTGCGTGGCTTGCGGCAATATGGTTTTATCATAGTGCGCCAGACGCTCACCCAATCGCGTCCACGCCGTGTACTCGACTTCGAGCATGTGCTGCAACTCGCGGCGCCGGTCATCGCGCGCATAACGCGCTGCGTAAACCTCTTGCTGACTGGCCGCCAGGCGCCGATCTTGACGCTTGTCGGTAAAGATGGGCAAGTCCATCGTCACCATCGCGGAAACCATATCGGCGCGCGCGCTGCTGCGCTGGCCGTAGCTCAGATCCACCTCCCAACTGGGCTTATACTGCGCGCGCGCCACATCGACCTCGCTCTCGTTGGAACGGATCTGCCCATCTTCAGCTTGCATGGCGGGATGGACGTCAAGCTTGACCAGGATGTCGTCGTGCGTGCCGGGTGTGGCGAGTTGCGGAAATTCCTGCGCCACCCGGCGCGTTAAGTGATGCGTGCCGATACGCTTGCCTAATTCCGCCAAGGCCGTCTCGCGCGCTGCCTCAATACTGGTTTCGCGGTCTTTCAACAGATTCAATTCCAACTCGGCACCCAGCACATCTTGTTGGGTAACGTCCCCTGTTCCATATTGTGCTTGCGTCGCCTGCACTACCTGCTTAAATAACGTTTGAGTTTGGCGCACCAGTTCTGCTGCCTCCGTTTGGTAATGCACTTCAAGCCAACTAGTGCGCACGGCTTGCAGGGTTTTACGCGCCTCATCGGCGGCACGCGCCTGTTCGACAGCGGCCAGTGCCGTGGCTTGGTCACTGCGATAGCGCAAGGTGTTACCCGCTGGGAACGACTGTTGCACGCCGATCTCGGCCTGCGTCATGTCATCTTGATTACGGCTGAAGGTGTCGGTCGGAAGATTTTGCAGACCCAGCCTTAACTTGGGATCGGGCAACTGCGCCTCGGCAACCGCGCGCTCTTGCTGGGCGCTTGCCAAGGCGTTAAAGCGCGGCAACAACGGATTATTACTGAGTGCTAATTGCTCCACCTCCGCCAAGGTCAGCGGATCGGCAACGGCGGACACCGAGCCTGCGTGCGCAGCCACAGACAGGCCACGGGCAAGCAGCCCTATTAAAATTACACGGCCTATAACGGCCAGGGATTGGCTATACATATTCGCTCTCCTGTAACAAGAGACGCGATTGGGCTACGGCGGAATACCGCGCACAACCAAACGTCTGTCTCTCGGAAATTCCTGCTTACTGCGGAATCAACAGGGAGCGATCAAACTTGCAGGATACAGAAGCGGACTAACGGCGGGGGATTGGCGTAATCGGGTAAGCGGGTGGAGGAGTCAGATAATTTATGAGTAAGCTGCGCGGGTAATTGCCAGACAATCAAGACAAACGACGGCTGGGTAATCGGGCCGCGTGTAATAGCGGTTTGCTGCGTTGCCTCCGGGTGATATGCACTGATGCAACTCACGCCCATGGCCGGTGCGGCGGTTTGGGCAGCGTCCATGCAATCACTGCTGCCCGCCACCGTGCCGCCCTGCACTGCTTCATTCGACGTGGGACACGCCGGGCAATGCTCCCTATTCGTGCTATCTGCCGCCATCACACATGGCTGCACGGCGAGCGCCAGCCACGCCGTCGCCAGCAGGTAAACCAGGCTGCGGCCCAGGCTGAAACGGCGTTGACGAAAATAATGGAGCATTTAAATTAATCCGCTATGGATAAACTCATCATACTTGGAAACCAGTTTAATATTCAAGCACTTGTATTAAGCCACCCGTTATTGCACTGGTAGCTCGGTTCGCAGGGACGGAATAGCGCATGTTTCGTGCGCACGGCGCACGCTACCTCGCCAACCTATCACCCATGATTCATCACCGCAGATTATTTGCATTCACCGATGCGCTTGGCGCGGAATTTTTGCGTCATCTCGCCTGCCGCTTTATCGTTACCGCCCACTTTAATGTGCATAGTCCCTTCATACCCGGTGGCCTGATAACTGATTTCACCGGCGCCGGTTAAGGGCATTTCGCCGCCGCACTGAATTCGCCAGGTGGCATTGCTGGCGCCTTCTTTATAATCCAGCAACTCACATTTTCCATCATTAATGGGCAGGATTTTTTTGGTATCGGCCAAGTCGCTCCTGCTAAAGCAATGCTGCACCGTCGCGGGCGGCATACCCATGGGCATGCCGGGTACCTGCATCTCGGTGGCAATCTCCCACAAACCCTCTTGCAGATTGGGCGCGGCGGAACAAAGCATGCTAGACAACCCGCTGCCCAACAACACGAACAGCAAAGATACCGTCTTAGTCGATTTCATGTATACCTCAATAATGAGAATGAATTAATGCTAGCATGAGGAAGGGGTGAAAAAAGCCTATACGCAAGGTGCTTTACCCACCCCCACCCTCGGCAACCGCTCCTGCGTTGCTCTCAGCAA